>DASQJV010000375.1:0-7408 GCA_035630855.1 Allosphingosinicella sp.
CTCGGCCTCGCTCTTGGGCGGAGAAGCCTGGCTGAAGGCGGGGGTAGCGAAGGCGAGGAGCGAGGCGGCGAGCAGGATCTTCTTCATGGCGCGGAGCTATCGCATCCGCTCCGGCCAAGTCAAAGCTTGCCCCCGGCCGCCGCGGCTGCGACCTTCCGCCCATGCGCCTCCGCGTCGCCACGCTCGAGGATGCCGATTCCGTCGCCGCGGTGCTCGGCCCTTCCTATACCCGGCTGATGCCGGCCGCCTACCCAGCGGACCTGCTCGACCCCGTCCTGCCGTCGATCACCCGCGCCAACCCCGCCCTGCTCACCTCCGGCCGTTACTATCTCGTCGAGTTGGAGACGGGCGAGCCCGCCGGCTGCGGCGGCTGGAGCGCCCACCCGCCCGGGCGAAGCGAGGAGGATCCGAGGCGCGCCCATATCCGCCACTTCGCCGTCCACCCCGACTGGACCCGGCGCGGCGTCGGCCGCCTCCTCTACGATCGCTGCGAGGTCGACGCCCGGGCCGCCGGCTTCAAGATGTTCGAAGCCTGGGCAAGCCTCAACGGCGAGGGCTTCTACGCCTCGCTCGGCTTCCGCCGCCTCGGCCGGATCGAAACGGAGATGCCCGGCGGCGTGCTGTTCCCGGCCATTCGGATGGAACGCGGCATCTGAGCGGCGGCGTCGGGAGAGGACTTCACGCCGCCTCGGGCTCGTCGAAGGGCCGGCGCTGGATTTCCTTCAGCGCACCGACCGGCACCTCTCGCGATCCGAGATGCTCGACGAACTTCGCCTCCAGCGTCTCGCTCCAGCGACGGCGCGCCTGGTCCACGTCCCACCCCCCTTCGGCCTGGATGGCGAGTGCCGCGAACGCCTCGGCGTCGATCGTCCCGTCCGCCGGAAGCAGGTCCGAGACATGGGTGGGAACCCCGTTCACCAGGCCGCCGCAAAAGCCGAGGTTGACGCAGATGTCCCAGAGCAGCTTCTCGTAGGGCGAGGGGTGGACGATATCGACTTCGACGGCGTGCGCGTTGCACCAGAAGTCGATCTGGTCTTCGCCGACGACCGACGTGGACCGATCCTCCTCGCCTTCGTCCGGCCGGTAACGGATGCCGGCCGTCGCGAGGTGGGGGACTTCGTAATGTTCGTGCAAGGGCTCGATCACCAGCCGCAATGTGGCCCTCCGGCGATTTTCGAACGCGACGATCGGCATTCCCTCCGGGTGCCCGATTGTCGCAGCCGCGTAAAGCGACCTGGCCGGTGCACGGCCTTCCCCTCCCCCGCCGCCTCGCCTAAAGCGGCGGCCATGGACCTGACCCATCTCGGCCGCTCCAGCCCCCTCCCCGCCTCGCCCGAGGAGGCAACGCTCGACTATGTCGCCAACCCGCGGCCGGGCCGCCCCTATCTGGTGCGCTTCACCGCGCCCGAATTCACCTCGCTCTGCCCGGTCACCGGCCAGCCCGATTTCGCCCATCTCGTCATCGACTATGCGCCGGGCGGGACGATCGTCGAATCCAAGTCGCTGAAGCTGTTCCTCGGCGCCTTCCGCAACCATGCCGGCTTCCACGAGGAGGTGACGGTCGGAATCGCCGAGCGGCTGGTCGCCGAGATGAAGCCGCTCTGGCTGCGGATCGGCGGCTATTGGTATCCGCGCGGAGGAATCCCGATCGACGTCTTCTGGCAGTCGGGCGAGCCGCCGGAAGGCCTCTGGGTCCCCGCCCAAGACGTCCCGGGCTATCGCGGACGGGGCTGAAGCGCGGCTATTTCGCTGACGCCAGCTCCCGCAGGAGAGCCTCGGCATCGGCGTCGCCCGCGGCCTGCGCCTTCCTCAGCCAGGCGGCCGCCTGGCCCGGGTCCCGCTTGACGCCGATCCCATCCGCGAAGGATTGGCCGAGATAGCGCATCGCGGCGGGGTCTCCGAGCTCCGCCGCCTTGCGATAGAGGCGGGCGGCCTCGCGCTCGTCCTTCCGTACTCCGAGGCCGGCCTCGTAGAAGAGGCCGAGCTTGCCGATCGCTTCGGCATCTCCGGCATCGGCGACCTCGCGGATCAGGGCGACGCCGCGTTTCTCGTCCTGGGCGACCCCGTCGCCGTTCGCATAAGCGATGCCGAGGAACAGCCGCCCGCGCGGGTCGTCGAGCGCGGCGGCGCGCTCGAACAATCGGAACGCCTCGGCCTGGTCTTCCTTCACGCCTTTGCCGCCGCGGTACATAAGGCCGAGATTGGTCACCCCGGTCGGATCGTCGCGATCGGCGGCCCGGCTATACCATTGCAGCGCCTCGACATGGTTCTGCGGCGGCCCTTCGCCGACCTCGTAGGCGTAGCCGACCAGGACCATCGCTCCGGTCGATCCGGCTTCCGCCGCCCGGGTCAGCCAGTCGAGTGCCCTGGCCCAGTCCTTCTCCACGCCGACGCCGCGGCGAAAGGCGTCGCCAAGGCCCTGCATCGCGTCGGAGTCGCCGGCTTCGGCGCCCTGGCGCCAGAGCGCGACGGCGCGTTTGGGGTCGGCCGAAATCCCTTCGCCGGCCTCGAGCATCGAGGCCATCGCCGACACGGCCGCCTTGCTGCCGCCCGCAGCGGCCTTTTCATACATACGGAAGGCCTCGGCCGGATTCCTGGCGACGCCCAGGCCGTCGCGGTGGAGATCGGCCATGCCCGCATGACCGGCGGGCAGGTCCTGGTCCGCGGCCTTGCGATACCAGCGCATCGCCTCCCGATGATCGACCTCGGTGCCGTAGCCGAAATGATGAGCGACGCCGACGTCGACGAAGGCCTCGGGCATGTCCTTCGCGGCGGCCTTCGAATAAAAGGACAAGGCCGTCTTGAGATCGCGCGGCGTGCCGCGGCCGCCGGCGTACATTATGCCCAGGCTGCGCAGGCACCCCCCGTCGCCGAGATCGGCGCAGCGGCGGAACCAGCCGATCGCCTTGACCGGGTCGCGGGCGACTCCGTCGCCATTGTCGTAGGCGACTCCGAGGATGTGCATGGCGCCGCCATGGCCACGCTCGGCGAGCGGCCGCGCCAGCCGCAGCCCCTCCCCGACCGCGCGCGGCATGCCGGTGCCGAAGAAGAGGTTGCTCGCAAGATAATAGGTCGAGGTCTCGTCGCCCTTCGCGGCGCCTTCGCGGTAGAGCGCGTTCGCCTTGTCCATATCCTTGGCGACGCCCCGCCCGGTCTCGTAGAGATAGCCGAGGGAGGCGAGCGCGGCGGCATGGCCGGCATCGGCCGAGCGCCGGTAGAGCCGGGCCGCTTCGGCCGGGTCAGCGGCGACCCCGGCGCCATATTCATAGGCCTGGCCGAGAAGATCCAGGGCGTCGCCGTTGCCGGCCTCGGCGAGGGGCCGGGCCAGCGCCACGGCCTTCGAATGATCGCCGGACTTCCACGCCGCGTCCGCCGCCGCCATCGCGCTTTCGGCCGGCACCGCCGCTGCCGACTCCGCGGCCGGAGCCGTCGCCGATGACGACGGAGCGAAAGCCGCCAGCGCGGCAAGATAGACGAACATCCCGAATCCCCCCTGGGCCCGGCGACAATCGCGCAAAGCCGTCCACAGACAAATGGTTGATCGAGGCCGATTATTGTGGCGTGGGGGTTGGGGTCAAGGGTCGAGGAGCTTTTCCGGCGTGGCGAGGATCGCAATATTCGGGGCGGGGTCGATCGGCTGTTTCGTCGGGGGCGCCTGGGCCGCGGCCGGACTGCCGGTCAGCTTCGTCGGCCGCGAGCGGATCGGGCGGGAGATCGCCGGGCACGGCCTCACCCTCACCGATCATTCGGGCTGGCGGACGAGGCTCGCGCCGGAGCAGGTCGACTATTCGACCAAGGCGAACGCGCTGGCCGAGGCCGACATCATCGCCCTCACCGTCAAGAGCACCGGCACCGCGGCGGCGGCCAGGGAGATCGCCCGGAACGCGAAGAAGGGCGCGCTCGTCGTCAGCTTCCAGAACGGGGTCAGCAACGTCGACCTGCTCCGCTCCGTCCTCAAGACCCGCTTCGAGGCGGTGGCCGGGATGGTGCCCTACAATGTCGCCGCGCTCGGCCACGGGCGCTTCCACAAGGGCGTCGCGGGCGACCTCGTCGCCGACGACGTCCCGGCGCTCCGGGCGCTCGCCGAGCGGATCGGCGAGGGGCCGGCCCGGCTTCGACTCTCGAACGACATGCCGGCCATCGCCTGGGGCAAGCTGCTCATCAACCTCAACAATGCGGTCAACGCGCTTTCGGGCCGGACCCTGCTCGATCAGCTGAAGCAACGCGACTATCGCAGGGTCGTCGCCGCCTCGATCCTGGAGGCGCTCGGGCTGCTCGAGGCCGCAGGGATCGAGCCCGCCAAGATCGGCCCGCTGCCGCCGCGCCTGCTGCCGCACGCCATCGCCTCGCCGAACTTCGTCTTCAACAACCTCTTCCTCAAGGTCCAGAAGATCGATTCGAAGGCGCGCTCGTCGATGGCCGACGATCTCAAGGCCGGTCGGCCGACCGAAATTGCTTATTTGAACGGCGAGGTCGTGGCCCTGGCGAGGAAGCTCGGACGCGAGGCGCCGGTCAACGAAGCGATCGTCTCTCTCATCCGCCAGGCGGAACTGGGGGTCGAATTCCTCTGGGAGCCGGCGCAGCTTCGGGCCGTCGTCCTCGAAGGCCACAGCTCGGCACCGATCTTCGGCTACTGAGTTTGACAAGCCGCGAGCGCCCCCGCAGGAGCGCAGCCACGTCCCGACCCGGAGTGCTTCATGCGCCTATTCGCCACCGCTTCCCTTCTCGCCTTGACCCTCGCCGGCTGCGCGAAGTCCGCCGATCGGCCCGCCCCCGCCGCCCCCGCTCCTTCGGCCTCCCGCCAGATCCCGACCCAGCTGCCGCCCAACGTCCGCCCGCTTCAATATACGATCAACGCGACTCCCGACGCCGCGAACCTGCGCTTCACCGGCCGGGTCGACATCGACATCCAGATCCTCGCGGAGTCGAACAGCATCACCCTGAACGCTGCCGACCTCGAATTCGTCAGGGTCTCGCTGGGCGGCGGCGACGGCGGTGCTCCCCTCGCCCTCAACCCGAGCGAAATCGACGTCGACAAAGAGAGGCAGACGGCGACCTTCGGGTTCGACCGCGAAATCCCCCCCGGCCGCTACCGGCTGACGATCGACTATAAGGGCAAGATCTACACCCAGGCGGCCGGCCTGTTCGCGCTCGACTATGAAGGCGAGGGCGGCAGGAAGCGCGCCCTCTTCACCCAGTTCGAGGCGCCCGACGCCCGGCGCTTCTTCCCCGGCTGGGACGAGCCCCAGTTCCGCACCCCCTACAATCTCAACGTCACCGTTCCGGCCGGCCAGGACGTGGTCGGCAACATGCCGCAGGCCGGGATGAAGGCCAATGCGGACGGCACCAAGACCGTCACCTTCCAGACCACTCCAGCCATGTCGAGCTACCTGCTCTTCCTCGCCGTCGGCGAGTTCGACAGGATCACCAGGACCGCCGCCGGGACCGAGATCGGGGTCGTCACCAAGCGCGGCGACGGCGAGAAGGGCCGCTGGGCGCTCGAAGGCTCGGCCCAGGTCGTCCCCTGGTACAACGAATATTTCGGCACGCCCTACCCGCTTCCCAAGCTCGACAACGTCGCCGGCCCGGGCAGCAGCCAGTTTTTCGGCGCGATGGAGAATTGGGGGGCGATCTTCTCGTTCGAGTCGATCCTGCTCGTCGACCCCTCGATCACCACCGAGGCGACCAAGCAGCGCATCTTCGAGGTCGCCGCGCACGAGATCGCCCACCAATGGTTCGGCGACCTCGTCACCATGGCCTGGTGGGACGATCTCTGGCTGAACGAGGGCTTCGCCTCCTGGATGGCGACCAAGGCGACGACGGCCCTCCATCCCGAATGGGATCCCGAGCTCGGAACCGTCTCGGGCCGCGAAGCCGCGATCAGCCTCGATTCGGTCTCGAGCACCCATCCGGTCGTCCAGCGGATCAGCACCGTCGAGCAGATCAGCCAGGCCTTCGACGCGATCACCTACCAGAAGGGCGAGGCGGTGATCACCATGCTCGAGGATTATGTCGGCGAGGACGCCTGGCGGCGCGGGGTCCAGGACTATATCCGCGCCCATCGCCTCGGCAACACGCAGACCGACGACCTCTGGCGCGCGGTCGAGAAGGCGGCGGGCAAGCCGGTCACCGCCATCGCCCACGATTTCACGCTCCGGCCGGGGGTGCCGCTGATCCGCGTCGAGAGCGCGGCCTGCGCCGGCGGCAAGACCCGGGTCGCGCTGCGCCAGGCGGAGTTCAGCCGCGACCGCCAGGACAAGCCCTCGCCCGGCTGGCGGGTCCCGGTCATCGCCGCGACCGTCGGCGGAGGCGAGGTCCGCACCCTCGTCGAGGGCGGCTCGGCCAGCCTCGCGCTGCCGGGCTGCAACCCGGTCGTCGTCAACAGCGGCCAGACCGGCTATTACCGCACGCTCTACGCTCCCGCCCTGCTCGACAAGCTGACCGCGAGCTTCGCGCGCCTCAAGCCGATCGACCAGATCGGCCTGCTCGCCGACAATTGGGGCCTCGGCCTCGCCGGCTATCAGTCCGCGGCGGAGGCGCTCGACATGGTCGACGCGGTGCCCGCCGACGCCAATCCGCAGGTGTGGATCCGGGCCTCGACGATCCTGAGCAGCGTCCACAACATGTACGAGGCCGACCCGGCGCACCGGGCGATGCTCTCGCGCTACGCGTCGCGGAAGCTCTCCCCGGTGCTCGCCCGCATCGGCTGGAGCCCCAAGGCCGGCGAGGCTCCGACGATTCCGGTGCTTCGGGCCGACCTGATCGCGACTCTCGGCGAAATGGGCGATGCCGCGGTCGTCGGCGAGGCCAACCGGCGCCTCGCCGCCGGCGATCCGCTGGCGACGAGCGGGCCGCTCAGAAGCACGATCCTCGCCGTCGCCGCCCGCAACGTCGATTCCGCCGGCTGGGAGCGGCTCAGGGCCCAGGCCCGGGCCGAGCGGAGCCCGCTGATCAAGGCCCAGCTCTACCGGCTGCTCGGAACCGCCGCCGATCCGGCGCTCGCCCGGCGCGCGCTCGACCTCGCCATGACCGACGAGCCCGGCGCCACGACCAGCGCCGGGATCATCTCGGCGGTGGCGAACGAGCATCCCGACCTCGCCTTCGATTTCGCCGTCCGCAACCGCGAGAAGGTCGAAGGCCTGGTCGATATCTCGTCGCGCTCGCGCTACCTCGCCGGGCTCGGCGGAGGCTCGGCGGATCCGGCGATGGTCGCCAAGCTCGAGGATTATGCGACCCGCTACATGACCCCGCAGTCGCGCGGCCGGATCGACGTCGCCATCGCCTCGATCCGCGACCGGGTGAAGGTTCGGACGACGAGGCTTCCCGACATCAGCAGGTGGCTTGAGGCGAAGTCGTAGGGAGAACGGGAGAGGGCCTTAGCGGCGTCGATCCGCCCTACGGCTGAGGC
>DASQJV010000376.1:0-26474 GCA_035630855.1 Allosphingosinicella sp.
TTTTCGAGCTCAGATAGGACGTGAAATCGGGGTTGGTGTCGATGGTCAGGAGGATCGCGTCGGGCGCCATCTTCTCCAGCACCTTCTCGGTGAAGGTGCCGACCCCGGGGCCGTATTCGACGAACAACTTGCAGTTCGCCCAGTCGACCGGAGCGAGCATCTTGTCGATCAGCATCTTCGACGAGGGGATGACCGAGCCGACCATCACCGGATGCTTGACGAACCCCTTGAGGAACATCAGCCAGGGGCCGCCCTTGGCGCCGTGACGCGCATAAGCGCGGGATCGTTGAGCCTGTTCGCCGGGAAAGGTCATGGGGGGTTCCGTAATTAGGTCAGTCGGATGCGTTGGCAAATCAACGCACCGATGGCAAGGGCGAGGCGTCCCGAGGCCCGATTTGGGGCGAATCCGGGACGAATTGCTTCATTTCCGGGATTTGCGCCCTGATGATCCCTGCCGCAAGCCTTTCCCGCGAGCGATTCGCGCTGCTTTTCGCGGTGATGCTGGTCGCCGCGTCCGGCAATACGGCGATGCAGTCGCTGATGCCGGCGATCGGCCGCGAGCTCGGAGTGGCCGATCTGTGGGTGGCGGTCGCTTTCTCGCTGTCGGCGGTCATCTGGGTGCTGATGGCCCCCTATTGGGCGCGCCGGGCCGATCATCGGGGGCGCCGGGCGCTGATGCGGCTCGGGCTGTACGGCTTCATCGCCTCGTCGCTGATCTGCGGAGTCATCCTCGCCGCCGGCCTCCACGGCCTGATCCCGGCGACGATCGTGTTCGTCATCTTCGTCTTCGGACGGGCCATTTACGGCGGCTGGGGCTCGGCCTCGCCGCCCGCCGTGCAGGCCTATATCGCCGCCCGCACCGAGGGCGAGCAGCGCACCGCCTATCTCGCCGCACTCTCCTCGTCCTTCGGCCTCGGAACGATCATCGGCCCGGCCGTCGCGCCTTTGTTCATCTTCGAGCCGCTCGGCCTGTCGGGGCCCCTGATCGTCTTCGCCGCGATCGGAGTCGCCGTTCTCGTCCTCGTCGCGCTGCGCCTGCCCGACGACACTCCGAGCTCCGCCGCGCGCGGCGAGGTGGTCGACTATCCGTCGATCGGCGGCATACTCGTCGCAAGCCGCGAGCGCGGCGGCGACGGCCCGCAACGGCTGCGCTGGCGCGACCCGCGGGTCCTGCCCTGGCATGTCGTCGGGGTCGTCGGCGGCCACGGCAACGCCGCCTTGCTCGGAGTGATCGGCTTCCTCGTCATCGACCGCTCCGGAGTCCCGCTCGCCGAGGCTCAGCAGTCGATCGCGATCGTCCTGATGGCGGGGGCGGGGGCGACCCTCCTCGCCCAATGGGGGCTGATCCCGTTCCTCGCCCTGAGCCCTCGTCAGCTCGTCTTCTGGGGCCTCCTGATCGCGACGGCCGGGACGCTGCTGACCGGTCTCGCCGGCTCGATGTACGGGATCACGCTGGGCTTCGCTCTCGCCTCGGCCGGCTTCGGCCTGTTCCGCCCCGGCTTCACCAGCGGCGCCTCGCTCGCCGTCCGGCCCGACGAGCAGAACGCCGTCGCCGGGATGGTCACCTCGGTCAACGGGGTCGCCTATATCGCCGCGCCGGCGGCGGGGGTGCTGCTCTACGGATTGTGGATGCCGCTGCCCTTCGTGGCGACGGCGGCGGGGCTGGCGGCGCTGGCCTTGTGGGTGCGGCTGCGGGTGAAGGGCTGAGCCGGGCGCATCGTCCCGTTTCTCAATCTCCTGACGACCGCGCCGATAATGCGTGTAAAGCTTCCCCGGCCGAGTCGCCGCCGAACTCGCGGCTCCGCTGCCGGCCGGACCGGCCACTCTCTTCCGCTTCCGCTCCTTGGGACGATTTGCCGCCATGCTGATTTCGCGCTTCCTGCGTCTGCCGTCGAACGACATGGCGATCGACCTCGGCACGGTGAACACCGTCGTCCATGTCCGCGGGAAGGGGATCGTGCTCAACGAGCCGTCGGTCGTCGCACTCGAGACGGTCGACGGGGTCCGGCGGGTGAAGGCGGTCGGCCGCGACGCCAAGCTGATGATGGGCAAGACGCCCGAGCACATCCAGGCCGTCCGGCCGCTTCGCGACGGAGTCATCGCCGACATCGACGTCGCGGAGCAGATGATCAAGCATTTCATCGACAGGGCCCATGGCGGCCCGTCCCGGCTCGGGCGCCATCCGGAGATCGTCGTCTGCGTGCCGTCGGGCTCGACCTCGGTGGAGCGGCGCGCGATCCGCGACGCGGCGACCAATGCCGGCGCCTCCAAGGTCTGGCTGATCGAGGAGCCGATGGCGGCGGCGATCGGAGCCGGGCTGCCGGTCACGGAGCCGGTCGGAGCGATGGTGGTGGACATCGGCGGCGGCACCACCGAGGTCGCCGTCCTCTCCCTTCACGGCCTCGCCTACAGCACCTCGATCCGGGTCGGCGGCGACAAGATGGACGACGCGATCACCGCCGCCGTCCGACGCAAGCACAACCTCATGATCGGCGAGACGACGGCCGAACGGATCAAGCTCGAGATCGGAAGCGCGCTTCCGCCTCGAGGCGAAGGGGCGACGCTGCGCGTTCGAGGGCGCCACCTGACCGCCGGAATGCCCCAGGAGATCCTGATCAGCGAGGCTGAGATCGCCGACGCCATCGCCGAGCCGGTGAGCCACATCGTCGGAGCGGTCCGGACCGCGCTCGAGAACACCGCTCCGGAGCTCGCCGCCGACATCGTCGATCTCGGCATCGTCCTGACCGGCGGCGGGGCCCTGCTTCGGCGGATGGACGAGGCCTTGTCGCTCGCGACCGGCCTTCCGGTGGCGGTCGCCGAGGATCCCCTGATCTGCGTCGCGATGGGCGCCGGCCGGGCGCTCGAGGATCCCGACTACCGGGGCGTGCTGACCGAGGCCTAGGGTCCGCCGGGCCTTCGGCTTTCCGGGATGACGTCGAAGGCGACGCTGATGCGATATTCGTCGACCCCGCTCGGGATCGTCCGATGCTGGAAGTGGGAGGGGGCGAGGATCAGCCTTCCCTCACGCGGGAGGTAACGCCTCGTCGGAGCGAGCTCCG
The DNA here is from genome assembly GCA_035630855.1 of Allosphingosinicella sp. Lineage (GTDB taxonomy): Bacteria > Pseudomonadota > Alphaproteobacteria > Sphingomonadales > Sphingomonadaceae > Allosphingosinicella. The sequence goes on from DASQJV010000376.1 coordinate 3,060, forward strand.
GCATTTCGCGCGCCACCCCCGAAGGGGGGCCGAACTCTATGCAGCCGGGGCCCGGCCCGGAGGCGGAGACGATCGAGGGGACCCGCACATAATAGACCCCGCTCAGCCATCCGCGCGGATGGATATGTCCTTCCTCATATTCGTCGCGGCGCTGGATCAGGCCCCAGGGCCGAAGGCGGGCGGCCGCCGGCCGGAGGCGGGGCCAGGGGTCGAAGCCCGGCCGGGCGGCGGGCGTCCAGCGCTCCACCTCGGCCTCGATCGACCTCAGCAGCAGGTCGATGAGATATGTGCGCCGCCCGGCGAACAGATTGTCGACCCGGCAGCTTCCGCGATTGGCTTCGTCCTCCTCCGGGAAGTCGCCGACCCTGTTCGGGTTGGTCAGTATCTCCTCCGCCAGAGCCGCATTGAAGGCGTCGATGTCGGCGAAGCCCGCCGGCGGGCCGATCTCGAGCAGGGCGAGCCGTTCCGGTTCGAACATCAGTCGGCGGGCCCGCCCGGGGTCGCCGGCGAGCGCCAGCGCCCATCCCCAATTGTACAGCATCTGGGCGTTGACGGCGCCCCGGTCCGCAAGGTCCTCGCACATCGCGATCTGCTCGGCGACCCGGCCGCCGTGGCGCAGCAACCGGCAGAGCATCCGGCAGGAGGCCGGCTCGTCGGGGTCGACTGCCAGGACCGAGCGAAACTCCCGTTCCGCCGCCTCCATCTCGCCGAGCTCCATGAGCGCCCGGCCCCGCTCGAAGCAGGGCGGGCCGACCGGGGACAATATGTCGAGCGCGTCCTGGTGGCGGTGCAGATAGTTGAGGCAGCGCGCGAGGAGCGGGCGCGTGTCGGCCGCGGCGTCGCCCAGATCGAGCGCCGTCGAGAAGCTCTCCGCAGCCGCTCGATAATCCTTCCGGTCCAGCTGGAGGTGGCCGAGCTTCGCGTGCAGCAGGGGGTTGTCGGGGCTCGCCGCCAGAGCGCGCTCGAGCAGGGCCTGGACGGCTGCGGGCGGAGCGACACGTTCGGGGAGAGGCGGACCCCACAGCATGAAGCCCCGGTGACACAGAGCGGCGGCGGGGGCAACGCATCAGTGGACGCGGCCCCGGCCGTTCAATAAGCGGCGCGCATGGGGCAATTGGAACGCGTTTCGTCGTGACGGTGATCGCGGCCCTGTGGAATCCTGACGGCGGCCCCGCCGGGCCGGCGTGCGAGGCCATGCTGCGGGCGCAGAGCCCGCACGGATGGCCGGAGAAGGTCCGGTCGGACGGATCGGCGGCCGTCGGCTGCGCCGCTCCCGCGGCGCCCGGCCCGGCCGGCGAGCGGGCGCCGCAGGGGCGCGCATCCGGCGGGTTCCTCCTCGCGGCCGACATCCGCCTCGACAATCGCGAGGATTTCCTGCCGCAGCTGGGCCTTCGCGGCGCGGATGCGGAATCCCTGCCCGACCCGCGCCTGATGCTGCTGTGCTTCGAGCGCTGGGGCCTCGAGGTGATCGAACGCTTCGTCGGGGATTTCGCGGTCGCGCTCTGGGACAAGCGCGGGCAGCGGCTTGTGCTGGCCCGCGACTATGCCGGGCAGCGGCCGCTCCACTATCACGAAAGCCGCCGAGGGGTCGCCGCGTCGTCCATGGCGAAAGGGCTCTTCGCCCTGGATTATCTGCAGCGCGCCGTCGACGAGGTCCGGCTGCTCGAGATGCTCGCCGCCGTCCATCACGAGGGGCCCGGGACCTTCTTCAAGCAGGTTCGGCGAGTCGAACCCGGCGAGCTTCTGATCTTCGGCCCGGGCGGGCGCTCGTCGCGGATCTTCTGGACCGCCCCGACGACCGAGATCCGCCTCGGATCGCACGGCGAATATGCCGAGGCGCTTCGGGAAAAGCTGGACATGGCGGTCGAGGCCCAGCTCCGAGGCGCGGGATCCGCGGTCGCCACGCATCTCAGCGCCGGCCTGGACAGCTCGGCGGTGACGTCGGCGGCGGCGATCCTTTTTCCCGGGCGGGTCCTCGCCTTCACGTCGGTTCCGCCGGATCACCGTTCCGCGCTCCCGAGGGGGCGCTTCGGAAGCGAAGGGGCGCTCGCCGCACGGACGGCGAGCCTCTATCCCAATGTCGAGCACCGCCTCGTCGAAACGCCCGGACGGCTTCCGCTCGAGGACCTCGACTGGGAGCTGGACCTGTTCGAGCGGCCAGACATCAACCTTCCGAACCTCGCCTGGGCCAATAGGATCAACGACGCGGTCGCGGCCGAAGGCGTGAACGTGCTGCTCGTCGGAACGACCGGCAATCTCTCGATCAGCTACGCCGGCGGCGAACGCCTCGGCGAGCTCCTCGCCCGGGGACAGCTTCGCGGCTTCCTGAGCGAGTGCGCCGCCGCGCGCAGGCATGGGATGCGGCCGCGGGCGTTGCTCGGAATGGCGGCGCATCAGCTTCTGCCGCGCGCGATCGTCAGGGTGCTCGGCCCGCTTCGGGACCGCCGCGGTCACCCGGCGGCCGCCGGAGTGCTGAACCCGGAGGCGCCCGGCGTGGCCGATATCCTGGCCAGGCACGGCCGCTACGACGACCCGAGCGCGGCGGGATCGGTCCGGTCGAGGGCGCATATGCTCGGGCGAGTGGACCCGGGGACCTACAACAAGGGCCTCCTGCTGCGCTGGAACATCGACGTTCGGGATCCGACGGTGGACCGGCGGCTGTTCGAATTCTGCCTCGGCGTTCCGCTTGCCCATTATTTCCGCAACGGCACGCCTCGCGCCCTCGTCCGGACCGCCCTCGAGGGCCGGGTTCCCGACGAAGTGCGGCTGGAGACGCTGCGCGGGCTGCAGTCGCCCCACTGGCTCGAAATGATCTCCTCGGCGCGCGGCGAGGCCGGCCGGTTGCTCGAGCGGATCGGCGAATCCCCCCTCGCTTGCCGGCTGCTCGACATTGCGAAGATGCGCCGGCTGCTCGGCGAGTGGCCCGATCCCGGAATCGCGCCGCCGCCTCCGGTCTACCGGTCAGGCCTCATCAGAGGGCTCGCCGCCGGCGAGTTCATACGAGCCAACTCCGCGGTCGCGCCGGCTCCGCGCCAGTCGATTGACGCCCGGGCCGCCACGCCATAGAGCTAGGCAAAGAACAAGGGAGACGGCGATGAACCTGGATCGGTCCGAAGAAGGCGCCACGCCGCAGACGGCGACGGTGCAGGCGGAGCCCCGCAAGGCCTGGATTCAGCCCGGCCTCAGCCTGCTTCGCGCCGGCAGCGCCGAGAACATCCCCGGCAGCGCCTTCCCCGACGGCACGCTCGAGACGATCGGCTCGTAGGGCCCGCCTTCCGGCCGAGCGAGGCGCTGGCCATCTCCGTCATTCCGGCGAAAGCCGGAATCCATGAACACGACGGTCGAAATCTCACGCGGCGGTGTTCATGGATCCCGGGTCAAGCCCGGGATGACGCGCCTGTGCATCTGTTTCCCTGTCGCAAGGGGATAAGCGTCCTCACCCCTTCGGCCCGCGCGGAGTCAGCATTCCCGGCGAGACGAAGCCGATGCCGCCGCTGCTCATCGCGTCCTGCTTCAGGCTTTCCTGGATCTTCTCGTAATCCTTCTCCATCTCCGGGGTCACCGACGCTCGCGTCTCCTCCATCGCCATCTCGAAGTCGGAGCCGGTCACCGCCTTGGCCTCGATCGAGCCGCGCAGGGCGAACATTCCGGCGCGGCGGACGAGATCCTCGAGGTCCGCGCCGGTGAAGCGCTCGGTCCGGGCGGCGAGGCGGTCGAGGTCGACGTCGTCGGCGAGCGGCATCTTCGCGGTGTGGATCTCCAGGATCTTGCGCCGGCCCGCCTCGTCCGGAACCGACACGTAGATGAGCTCGTCGAAGCGGCCGGGGCGGAGCAGGGCCGGATCGATCAGGTTCGGCCGGTTGGTCGCTCCGATCACCACCACCGAACCCAAGTCCTCGAGCCCGTCCATCTCGGCGAGGATGGTGTTGACCACCCGCTCGGTCACCTGCGGCTCGCCGAGGCCGCCGCCGCGCGCCGGGACGAGGCTGTCCAATTCGTCGATGAAGATGACGGTCGGAGCGACCTGGCGGGCGCGGGCGAAGAGGCGGGCGATCTGCTGCTCGCTCTCGCCATACCATTTGGAGAGGAGGTCCGACGATTTGGTGGCGATGAAGTTCGCCTCCGCCTCGCGCGCGGTCGCCTTGGCGAGCAGCGTCTTGCCGGTCCCGGGGGGGCCGTAGAGGAGGAAGCCCTTGGCCGGCCGGATTCCCATCCGCTTGAACGCCTCGGGGCTCTTCAGCGGAAGCTCGACGCCTTCGCGAAGCCGCTCCCGCGCCTCGTCGACCCCGCCGACATCGTCCCAGCGGGTCGTCGGCGCCTGCACCATCACCTCCCGCATCGCCGACGGCTGGACCCGCTTCAGGGCCTCCTCGAAGTCGCTGCCCTTAACCGAGAGATTGTCGAGCACCTCGTCGGGGATTTTGCCCTCGTCGAGATTGATTTGCGGCATGATCCGCCGCACGGCCTCGATCGCCGCCTCTCGGGTCAAAGCGGCGAGATCGGCGCCGACGAAGCCGAAGGTGCGCCGCGCCAGCTCGCCGATGTCGACGCCTTCCTCAAGCGGCATACCCCGTGTGTGGATCGCCAGAATCTCGCGCCGGCCGCCCTCGTCGGGCACGCCGATGACGATCTCGCGGTCGAACCGGCCGGGCCGGCGGAGCGCCTCGTCGAGCGCCTCCGGGCGGTTGGTGGCGGCGATGACGACGAGGTTCTGCCTCGGCTCGAGCCCGTCGAGCAGGGTCAGGAGCTGGGCGACGAGGCGCTTCTCGGTCTCGCCCTGGACCTGGCCGCGCTTGGGCGCGATCGAATCGATCTCGTCGATGAAGATGATCGCCGGCGACGCCTTGGCCGCCTCCTCGAACACCTCGCGAAGCCGCCGCTCGCTCTCGCCATAGGCCGAGCCCATGATCTCGGGCCCGGCGATGTGGAAGAAGCTGGCGTCGCTTTCGTTGGCCACCGCCCGCGCGAGCCGGGTCTTGCCGGTCCCGGGCGGGCCGTAGAGCAGGACGCCCTTGGGCGGATCGACTCCGAGCCGCTCGAATATCTCCGGATAGCGCAAGGGCAGCTCGACCATCTCGCGGAGCTGGTCGATGGTGGTGCCGATGCCGCCGAGATCGTCATAGGTGACGTCGGCGCGCCGAGTCTCGGTCGCCTCGGCATATTCGGGGCGCAGCTCGACCTCGGTGTTGGCGTCGATATGGACGATGCCCTTGGGCACGGTCGAGACGACCGTCAGCCTGATCTCCTGAAGCGCATAGGCCGGGGCGTTCAGCATCTGGCGGAGCTCGGGCGGGATGTCGCCGCGCTGGATCTGCTGCTGGCCGGTGGTGGCGACGACGTCGCCGGCGGTGAGCGGCTTCATCCCGAAGCTCCGCTTCAGCGCCTGGGCGGAGCCGTGCAGCCTCAGGTTCTTCTGGGCGGGGGCGAAGACGACGCGCTGAGCGGGCTTGGACTCGACCTTGCGAAGGGTGACGAAGTCGCCCGAGCCGATCTCGGCATTGGCGCGCTGGAGGCCGTCGAGCCGGATGATGTCGAGCCCCTCGTCCTCGCTATAGGGGCCGACGGCGCGGGCGGGGGTGGCGCGCTTGCCGGTCACCTCGATGACGTCCCCTTCGGCGAGGCCGAGCTCGGCCATCAGCCGCCGGGGCAGCCGGGCGAGGCCGCGGCCGCTGTCCTCGGGCCGCATCGTCGCGACCTGCAGCCTCGTCGGCTGCCTTTCCTCGTCCGCCATTCGCGCTTTTCCTTCGCTGCTCTCGCGAGTCAGATAGGAAGGGACAACGGGCCTGCCACCCTTGAGGGTTCCAGCCGCCGGAAAAAAGACGGAGGCTCCGAACGGGCGCGTCGCTGATCGGCCGATTGCGTACGGGCGCGCAGCCTTTAGAACTGAAGGCCGCCATGCCCGGAGTGCGAACCATGAAAGCTGCGACGATCGGTGCTGCGATCCTCTTGACCGCCCTTCCGTCGGCCGCGGCGGCGGGGCCTCAGGAAGACGCCGTGAAAGCCGTGATAAAGGCCGTCAAAAGCGGCGAAGACCTTAGCGCCGCCTTCCCCGGGGCCATATCGCAAAAAGAGGTCGAATCGCTGCGGCGCGTCTCGAAATGCGCGGCGGTCAATCTGATGCGGCAGGCGAAAGGCCGTTACACCGTCATCTGGAATTGCGGCTCGAAAGGCGCCCTCGGCATGGAGGTCATGCTGGTCGGCGCCAACGTCACCTCCGTCACCACGATGGAGGTCTTCCGGCGGCCGTACCTCGAGCCTTAGCGAAATGAAAAAAAGGGCCGGTCCCGGAGGACCGACCCTGAAAGTTTTTTAGGAGAGGATGCCTGAAAGGCAGGCTCTTTCTCTGCCTTCGCCGGTTATTGTGCAAGTGCGAAGAAGTATGCTACAGATGCAATTGTTGCATCCCGGTTTGCTTGGATTTGCGCCTGTTATTCCGCGGGCGACATTAGGTGCAGCGCACAAGAGGAGCGCGTTTCCATGCGCAGACTGCCGCCGCTGACCGCGATCGAGGCCTTCGTCCAGGTCGCCCGGCTCGGCTCGGTCAAGGCCGCCGCCGAAGCCCTTTCGCTGTCCTCCCCGGCGCTGTCGCGCCGGATCCAGGCGCTCGAGCGCTTCGTCGGCCATCCCCTCTTCGAGCGGCGCCACCAGGCGGTCCAGCTCAACCCCGACGGCGAGCGGCTGATGGCCGGGATCGGCCCCGCCATCGACGCCCTCGCTCTGGCGATGGAGCGGGCGACCGGAAGCGTCGAGGTGATGCGCCTGAGGCTCGCCGTGCCCTCGCTCTTCGCCTCGCAGCGCCTGATGCCCAAGCTGCCCGGCCTTCGCGCCCTCCATCCGGACCTCCATATCGACATCGACACCGGCTCCAACCGGGTCGCCCGGCTCGACGAGGGGCTCGACGCCGCCATCGCCATCACCACCGAGGTCGACCCCTCGCTTTACTCGCGGCGGATCGACAGCAATTGCGTGGTCGCGATCGGCTCGCGCGCGCTGAAGGAAACGATCCGCGAGCCGGCCCAGCTCGTCGCCGCCACCATCTTCCTCCACCGCGACATGCCGGAATCCTTCGCTTACTGGCGCGATTCGATCGGCATGCCGGACCTGCAGCCGGCGGCGATCGACCATTTCGATTCGGGCCAGCTGATCCTCGACGCCGCCGCCCAGGGGCTCGGAGTCGCCTTCATGCTCGAGAGCCATCTCTACGGCTCGAGCGACGAGCGCCTGGTCCGGCTGTTCGACCATAAGGTCGAGAGCCCCTACAGCTACTGGTTCGCCTGCCGCCGCTCGGCGCTCAAGCGCCGGCCGGTCAGGATCTTCCACGACTGGCTGTTCGACCGGCTTCTGAAGGAGGAGGCGAGGGAGGCGGCGTGACCTAAATCCTCCCCGAGATTTCTCGGGGAGGGGGACCGCGCGAAGCGCGGTGGAGGGGTTCTTCTGAGTCGGTGGAAGGCCCCTCCACCATGCTTCGCATGGTCCCCCTCCCCTGCAAATGCAGGGGAGGATTTATGACTTCAAAGCCGCCACCGCCCGCCTCAGCACCTTGCGCGGCAGCACCCGCCCGGCCTGCGAGGTCATCTTGTTCATCAGCCCGGGGACGACGATCGGCTTGTTTCGGGCGAGTCCGGCGAGGCCGGCGGCGACGACCGCCTTCGGGTCGGTCGCCATTTTCGCCAGCCGGCCGTTCGGGCTTCCGGCGACCTCGAAGAATTCGGTCGCGGTCGGGCCGGGGCAGAGCGCGGTGACATGGACTCCTCTTCCCTTCGATTCCTCGTGAAGCGCTTCGCTGAGCGAGAGGACGTAGGCCTTGGTGGCGTAATAGACCGCGCTGTACGGACCCGCCTGGAAGGCGGCGGTCGAGGCGACGTTGAGGATGAAGCCGCGGCGGCGTTCCAGCATGGCGGGGAGGACCAGCCGGCAGAGCTCGGTCAGCGAGCGGACGTTGAGGTCGATCATCTCGAGCAGCCGCTCGGGCGGGGAATCGACGAAGGCGCCGGCCGCGCCGAAGCCGGCATTGTTGATCAGCGTGTCGACCTCGAGGCCGAGCGCCGCCACCTCGGCCAGAAGCCGTGCCGGAGCGCCGGGCTCGGCGAGGTCGGCGGCGACGACGTGGGCGGAGCCGAGCTCGGCGGCGAGCGAGTCTAGCCTGTCCTTGCGGCGGGCGACGAGGACCAGCTCGTCGCCTCGCTCCCGGCATTGCCGCGCGAAATGGACTCCGAGCCCCGCCGAGGCGCCGGTGACGAGCGTGACCCCCCGAGCCACCGTCAGGGCCTCAGGGAGGCTTTGACGATCCGGCCCGGCTCGCTCGGCGGCTCGCCCTTGGGGAGGGCGTCGACATGCTCCATGCCTTCGGTCACCTCGCCCCAGACGGTGTACTGATTGTCGAGGAAGCGGGCGTCGTCGAAGCAGATGAAGAACTGGCTGTTGGCGCTGTTCGGGTTGGACGAGCGCGCCATCGAGGCGGTTCCGCGGACGTGCGGCTCGCGGCTGAACTCGGCCCTGAGGTCGGGCTTGTTAGAGCCGCCCATGCCGGTCCCGGTCGGGTCGCCGCCCTGGGCCATGAAGCCGGGGATGACCCGGTGGAACACCACCCCGTCGTAAAAGCCCTCCTCGACCAGCTCCTTGATCCGGGCGACGTGCCCGGGGGCGAGATCCGGCCGGAGCCTGATGACGACGTCGCCGCCGCTGTCGAGGTTGAGGACCAGGGTGTTGAGCTCGTCGGCCATGATGTTCTCCGTTGCTGTTCGTCGTCCCGGCTTCGCCGAGATGACGGGTTGGGGCCGGGCATAATCCCAGCCGTTCCCCCGCGCTACCCCGCTCGACAGCCCTGCCGCCCCGGCCTAGGAAGCCCTCGGCCAATATCACACCGGGCGGAGAGAGCGGATGAGCGAGAGCGAAATCGATCTGTCCGGCGCCCCGCCCGTGTCGCTGACCGAAGGCCGGCTCGACGAGGACGACCGGCTCAAGCCCGAATATGTCCGCGAGGTGATGGAGCGGGTCGAGGCCGGCGACGCCGACGGCGCCCGCGCGCTGGTCGAGCCGCTCCACCCCGCCGACCTTGCCGACCTGTTCGAGCTCGTCGACAGCGACGACCGAAGGGCGCTCGCCGCCGCCATTGCCGACATGCTCGACGGCGACGTGCTCGCCGAGATGAACGAGCACGTCCGCGAGGAGCTGGTCGACACGCTCGACCCGCGGCAGGTCGCCGACCTCGCCGGCGAGATGGAGACGGACGACGCCGTCGCCATGATCGAGGACCTCGAGGAGGACGAGCAGCGCGCCGTCCTCCGCGAGCTCGACCCCGACGACCGCGCCGCGATCGAGGAGGCGCTCGCCTTCCCGGAGGAATCGGCCGGCCGGCTGATGCAGCGCGACCTGATCGCGGTGCCCGAGCATTGGACGATCGGCCAGGTCATCGATTATCTCCGCGCCGGCGACGACCTCACCACCGATTTCTGGGAGGTGTTCGTCGTCGACGAGCGCCATCATCCGGTCGGCACCTGCCTCTTGAGCTGGATCCTCAGGACCCACCGCCATGTCGCGGTCGCCGACGTCATGAAACGCGAGCAGACCCTGATCCCGGTCGACATGGACCAGGAGGAAGTGGCCCTCCGCTTTCAGAAATACGCCCTCATCTCCGCCGCCGTCGTCGACCAGTCGGGCCGGCTGGTCGGGATGATCACCGTCGACGACATCGTCCACATCATCCAGGAGGAGGCGTCCGAGGACGTGCTTTTGCTCTCGGGCGCGGGCGAGGGCGACATCAACCAGCCGGTCCTCGAAAGCTATTCGAGCCGGGTGCGCTGGCTGATCGCCAATCTCGGAACCGCTCTGGTCGCGGCGACGATCATCGGCCTGTTCGAGGGGACGATCGCGAAGATGGTGGCCCTGGCCGCGCTAATGCCGATCGTCGCCGGGGTCGGCGGCAATGCCGGAACCCAGACCCTGGCGGTGACGGTGCGCGCGCTCGCGACCAACCAGCTCACCCAGTCGAACACCTGGCGCCAGATATTGCGCGAGATCAGGGTCGCCTGCCTCAACGGGCTCACCATCGCCGCGGTGATCGGAGTCGGGGTCGGCCTGTTCTTCGCCAATCCCGCGCTCGGCGGGGTGATCGCCGCGGCGATGCTCGCCAACATCATCATCGCCGGATTCGCCGGAGTCTTCGTCCCGCTCGCGCTCGAGCGGGCCGGCGCCGATCCGGCGGTGGCGTCGAGCGTGTTCGTGACCATGATCACCGACTCGATGGGCTTCCTCGTCTTCCTTGGCCTGGCGACGGCGTCGGGGGTGGCGGGTTAGCTCCCCGCCGTCGCAAAGGCCGTCATTCCGGCGAAGGCCGGAATCCATGAGCGCGGACGCATGCTACCTCGCACCCGCGGTGTTCATGGATCCCGGATCAAGTCCGGGATGACGGTTGGCGCGAATATCCTATTGCCCCAAGCCCTTATCCAATTATGCAATCCCGATGCCGCTCAATATCAGCAAGGTCGCGTTCGGCTGCGCCAGTATCGAGACGTTCGCTCGCCGGCAGGCCCAGCGCGAGACCGACGGGATAGTCCCGCTCGTCACTCGTTTCCGTCCGACCCGCGCCGACGAGCTGATCGGCGGCTCGGTCTTCTGGATCGTCAAGCACCGCATCCTGGCGCGCCAGGCGATCCTGGGCATCGCGGTTCGCGAATCCGACCGGCGGGCGATCATCAGCCTCGATTCGAAATTGGTGCCGGTCCGGGCGACCGCCCGTCGCGCTCACCAGGGCTGGCGATACCTCGACACGGCCGACGCTCCTGCCGACCTCGAGGGCGATGAAACCGGGCTGGCCGAGTTGCCCTCCGCGCTGACCGCGAAGCTGGCGGCGCTGGCTCTGATCTGACTTTCTGTTTCCGTTGACTCGATTGCCAGCGGTTACGATAAACGCTGGTCGATGGGCAGGCGTGGCGAAAAGCTGCTTGAGCGGATGCGGGACAATCCGGCCGACTGGCGGATCGACGACGTCAAGGCGCTCTGCAATGCGTTCGGTCTCGATTTCGACCGGCCGCCTAATGGGTCACACTATGGCGTCAGCGACCCCACTCAGGCAGCGCACGTAACCGTTCCTTTCGCGAGGCCTGTCAAGCGAGTATATATTCGCCAGCTGGTCCGTTTCGTCGACGCAGTTCGGGCGGCCAGGGAGAAGGGCCAGTGACCGAGTCTTCGAGTGCCTACAAGGTGGTCATCCAGCCCTTGGCCGAAGACGAGGGCGGCGGCTTTCTCGCCACGGTGCCCGAGCTTCCGGGCTGCATGTCCGACGGGCCGACTCGTGCGGAGGCGCTGGCGAACGTCGAGGACGCGATAGCGACCTGGCTTTTCTGTGCTCGAAAGATGGGGACACCCATTCCCGAGCCCAAACGCGACGCCGCCTAGGATTTTCGTCGCCCGCTACCTCGCCGCCCCGCAATGCACCTGGCCCGAGCCCCTGGCCTCGACCGCGCAAGTCGGGCTTCCGAGGATCTCGACGTCGCCCGGGCCGGTGGCGGTGACCCTGGCGGTCCTGGCGACCGCCACGGCGACGGTTCCGGCCGTGTCCGAAGCGATCTGGGCGTCGTCGGCGCTGAGGCCGGCGGCGGCGAGGTCGCCGCTGCCCTGGACGGTCGCCCTGAGCTGCTTCGCCCGGCCGGCGAGCGTGATCCGGCCGCCGCCGAGCAGTCCGACGACGAGAGTGTCGGCGTCGAGGGCGCTCACGCTCAGCCGGCCGCTGCCCGAGACCGAGAGGTCGACCCGAAGGCCCTTGGCGCTGTCGACGTCGAGCGAGCCCGAGCCGACGACGGCGGCGCCGCGCAGGCTGTGGGTGGTCAGGGCGACGGCGACCGGCCCGGCAGCCCCGGCCGGATTGCCGCCCCAGGCCGAACGGTTGCGCCGGACCCGAAGGGTCCCGCCCTGGACGTCGATCGAGACCTGGTCGAGCGCCTCGGCCGACCCCTCGGCGCGCGCCGAGGAGCTTCGGCCGGCGGTCAGGGTCACCCGATAAGGGCCGTCGACCTGCACCCGGTCGAAATCGGCGATCGAATAGGTTCGCTCGGCGGCCTGGGCGGGGGCGGCGGCGGCGAGCGCGAGGAGGGCGAGCGGCAGGGTCCTGGTCATGGCCCGGACCGTGCCGGAAAATGGTTAACGGTCCGTCATCCCGGCGCAGGCCGGGACCTCGGGGAGGCCCGCCGAGACTATGCGACCCGAGATCCCGGCTTTCGCCGGGATGACGGGTGGGGCCTCACCCGCAGCGGACTCCGCCCGAGCCCATCTTGTTGACGCTGCATTTGGCGCCGCCGGTGACGACGACGTCGCCCGAGCCCATGATGTCGACGGCGGCGCTCTCGGTCGCCCGGGTCTCGACATTGCCCGATCCGGCGATCGACACCTTGGCGGTCTTCACCTGGAGTCCGCCGGCGCGGATGTCGCCCGATCCGGCGATCTCGAATTCCGCCGCCTCGGCGGTTCCGGCCGCGGTCACCCCGCCGGAACCGGCGATCGCGAAGCTGGCGTTGCGCGCGCGCAGGCTGGCGAGCTGGATCTCGCCCGATCCGGCGATCTCGCCGGCGAAGTCGCCGCCTTCGACCTTGTCGATCTTCATGTCGCCCGAGCCGGCGATCTCCGCGCCGGTCAGCCTGGGCGCCGAGACGTGGATCGTCACCGGACCGTGGTCCTTGCGCCAGCCGAACGACCAATTGCCCTTCTTGTAGCCGATCCGCAGGGTGCCGTTGACGACCGTCACCTCGAGCTTCTCGAGGAGCTTGCTGTCGCCCTCGGCGCGGACCGACGGCGCTCCGCCGACCGTCACGACGACGTCCGGCGAGCCGAGCAGGGATATCTTGTCGAAAGCCGCGACCTGGAAGTCGCGGGTCCCCGGACGGCCGCCCGCCTCGCCGGACTCGCTGGCGCCGCCGACCGAGCATGCGCCGAGCATCAGCACCGGGATCAGGATTGCGCCACGCATCTTCGTCTCCTCATCACTGTGTTAGACACCTAATACACGTGGCGAGGCGGGCGCGCAACAAAAAAGGCGGCCCGTCGCCGGGCCGCCTTTCTTTCTGTTGGGGAGCAGTCAGGCCGTCGCCTTCTCCCGATTGTAGATGGCCGCGGCCTTGTTGAGGATCTCGAGGATCTTCACCAAAGCGGTCGGCTCGTCGACCTGCTCCATCGCGGCGAGCTCGCGGGCGAGCCGGCTCGAGGCGGCCTCGAAGATCTGCCGCTCCGAATAGCTCTGCTCGGGCTGGTCGTCGGCGCGGAACAGGTCGCGGGTCACCTCGGCGATCGACACCAGGTCGCCCGAATTGATCTTCGCCTCATATTCCTGGGCCCGGCGCGACCACATGGTGCGCTTCACCTTCGGCTTGCCCTTCAGGGTGGCGAGCGCCTCCTGCATCGTCTTGTCGGACGACAATTTGCGCATGCCGACGCTTTCCGCCTTGTTGGTCGGAACGCGCAGCGTCATCTTTTCCTTCTCGAAGCGAAGCACGTAGAGCTCGAGCTGCATGCCGGCGATGTCCGTGCTCTGCAGTTCGATCACCCGGCCCACGCCGTGCTTGGGGTAAACAACGTAATCGCCAACGTCGAAGCTCAACGCCTTCGCTGCCATTTATTCGACCTTCCCATTGGAAACAGCCGCTACCGCGCCGGACTCCATCCGTCCCCCAAGGACGTACCCAAACTGCGATGTGCGGCGATTCTTCTCGTGATCACCGGTTGCGGAATGCCTGCCGCATCCGCTTCGATGGGGCCTTATATCCGAAAAGGTGCCGAAAAGCTACCCTTTTGGAGGAAATCGGGAAAAACCCTCGTGCCGGCGGGGACCGTTACCGATGCCGGGGGGTGGCGGCCCGGCCGCTCGCGGCCGCGCGTCAGTCCCCCTGGCCGGGCTCCGGCGAGAAATATTTGTCGAACTTGCCGTCCTCGCCCTTATGCTCGTCGGCGTCGGCCGGGCTTTCGCGCTTGCGGGTGAGGTTGGGCCATTCGGCCGAGTAAGTGGCGTTGACCTCGAGCCACTTCTCGAGCCCCGCCTCGGTGTCGGGGAGGATCGCCTCGGCCGGGCATTCGGGCTCGCAGACTCCGCAGTCGATGCATTCCGAAGGGTTGATGACGAGCATGTTTTCGCCCTCGTAGAAGCAGTCGACCGGGCACACCTCGACGCAGTCCATATATTTGCAGCGGATGCAGGCATCGGTGACGACGTAGGTCATTGGCTTCTCCCTGAGCCGATTCCCTAGTCGGCAGGGGCCGCGCGCGTCAACGGCCCGGGAGCCCCTCTCCCGCTTTTCGCGGGAGAGGAGGGGCCCAAGCCGAAGGCTTGGGAGGTGAGGGTCTTGCTGAGTCAGTGCTACAGACCCTCACCTCCCACCGCTACGCGGCGGACTCCTCCTCTCCCGTGAAGGACGGGAGAGGGGTCGCAGCGCCGCCCTCTTCAATCTCCCTATACAGCGCCCGAGCCTCCGCCGCCGGCCCGCGCCGCGCCGGCAGCGCCTCCACCTTGAGCACCCTGACCACCCCGCGCTGGGCGAAGCTCAAAACGTCGCCGACCCTGACCGGCGCGTGCGCCCGGTCGATCACGCGTCCGCCGATCCTGATCCGCCCCTCCTCGGCCATCGTCTGGGCCAGCGCCCGGGTCTTCACGATCCTCGCGAACCACAGGAACTTGTCGAGCCTGAGCCCGTCAGCCACGCTTCAGCCCCGCCAGCGCCGCGAAGGCGTTCTCGACCGCCGGCCGCCGCGGCTCCTCCCGCCTCGGCGCGCGGCCGCGCCACACCCAGGCCTGGGCGCCCTCCGACGGGCGGAAGCCGAGGTCGCGCATCAGCTTCGCCACCGCCTGCGGCTGGAGGCCGAGCGAGGTCGCGAGGGCCTCGTCCACCACCGGCTGCGGCTTGCCGGTGCGGGCCTCGTGGGCATGGCGGGCGAGGCGCTCGACCAGGTCGACCCGGAGCATCTGCGGCCCGAGCGGCCGGAAGCCCAGCCGGGTCAGCCGGTGGCGTTCGCCATTGGGCGGGCAGGGGATCAGGACCGCCGATTCGGGCGGCAGGTCCGGCATCGGCTCCCCCGCGCAGGCCGAGCGCAGGGCGGTCCGCCAGCGCCGGGCCTCGGGCTTGAGGACGTCGGGCATGAACAGGTCGAGCGCGCCTATCCTGATCCTGAGCCGGGTGATCGCCCGCCGCTGGTCCTTGTCGAGCGCGGCGAGCGGCTTGGCGACGGCCTCGCGGGCGACGATCCCGCCTTCGTCGACCAGCATCGCCAGGATCGAGCGGACCGCCGCCGGCGCCGCCGACTCCTGGGCCGCGAGGCCCGCCTGCCTCAGCGGGCCGAGCGAGCGCTCGACCTGGTGCCGGACCCACAGGTCGAGCCGCTCGACCACCGTCGCCCGCCCGCGCTCCGACAGTCGGTCGAGCCTTCGGTCGACGATCACCCGCGGGCTGAGCAGATTCTTGCCGGGCCCGAGCCGGGCCACCTCATGCCCCCGCCAAAGCACCGCCACCGGCTGCCCCGGCTCCGTGCGCAGGGTGAAATGGTCGTCCGTATCGGCGGCGAGGGCAGCGGCGCGCTTCTCATATTCGCCGCCGAGCCGGCGCTCGGCGGTCGCCAGCAGCATCTTGCGGTCGGCGTGGCGGGCGGCGGGGTCGACCTCGAAGGCGAAGCCCTCCATCCGGCCGATCGGGAAGGAGCCGACCGTCACCTCGCCCTGCTCGTCGACGATCACCGGGAACTCGCCGACGCCCTTGCGGCCGATGTCCTTCAGCAGCACCGACGTGCGCCGGTCGACGAAGCGCTGGGTCAGCCGCTCGTGGAGCGCGTCGGACAGCCTCTCCTCGACCTCGCGGGTGCGTGTCGCCATGACCGCGGGATCGGCCAGCCAGTCCGGGCGGTGGGCGATATAGGCCCAGGTCCGGACCCCGGCGAGCCGGTCGGCGAGGGTCTCGATATCGCCCTGGACGTTGTCGAGCTGGGCGACCTGGGCCGAATACCAGGCGCCCGGGATCCGACCGTCGCCCTCGCTGAGATGAAGGTAGAGCCGGGCGACCAGCCGCGAATGGTGCTCGGGGCCGGTCTTGCGGAAATCGGGAAGGCCGCAGGCCGCCCACAGCCGCCGCACCGCCTCGAAGCCGCGCGCCCTGGCGGCGACTTCCGGATCCTCGGCGAGCCGCTTCAGGACGGCGAGGTCGATCGCCTCGGGCGCGGCCCTCAGGCCCGGCCGGTCGGGGCGCCGCTCGAGCGAGCGGACCAGCGCCTCGACGCTCCGGAAATCGGGATCGCCCTCGCGCCAGTAGAGATGGTCGAGCGGAGCGAAGCGATGCTCCTCGATCGCCTCCAGCTCCTCGGGCGTGAACTCGGCCGAATTCTCGCCCTCGAGAGTCAGCACGCCGAAGGTGCCGTCGCGCTGGTGGCGGCCCGCGCGCCCGGCGATCTGGGCCATCTCGGCCGGGCTCAGCCGCCGCCGCCGGTGGCCGTCATATTTGGAGAGGCCGGCGAAGGCGACATGGCTGACGTCCATGTTGAGCCCCATCCCGATCGCGTCGGTGGCGACGAGATAGTCGACCTCGCCGGCCTGGTACATGGCCACCTGGGCGTTGCGGGTTCGGGGCGAAAGCGCGCCCATCACCACCGCCGCCCCGCCGCGCATCCGGCGGAGCATCTCGGCGACGGCGTAGACCTGCTCGGCCGAGAAGGCGACGATCGCCGAGCGCGGCGGAAGCCGCGACAGTTTCGACGGGCCGGCATAGCTCAGGGTCGAGAATCGCGGCCGGCCGATCACCTCCGCCTTGGGCAGGAGCGAGCGGACCATCGGCTTCAGCGTCTCGGAGCCGAGGATCATCGTCTCCTCGCGGCCGCGGGCGTGGAGCATCCGGTCGGTGAAGACGTGGCCGCGCTCGGGATCGGCGCCGAGCTGCGCCTCGTCCAGGGCGACGAAGGCGAAGTCGCGTTCCATCGGCATCGATTCGGCGGTGCACAGGAACCAGCGCGCGTCCTTCGGCAGGATCTTCTCCTCGCCGGTGATCAAGGCGACCCGGTTCGCCCCCTTCATCGCCGCCACCCGGTCGTAGACCTCGCGCGCCAGCAGCCTGAGCGGGAAGCCGATCATCCCGCTCGAATGCGCCGCCATCCGCTCGACGGCGAGGTGGGTCTTGCCGGTGTTGGTGGGGCCAAGGATCGCCGTCAGCGGCGCCCGCGCGAAATCGCTCATGCCGCCTAGATCGGCATTTCACGCCCCGCGCGCAATGACTTGGATTGGCTATCGTCATTCCGGGGAAAGCCGGGGCCAGCCCTGACTCGGTCCTGGGTCCCGGCCTTCGCCGGGAAGCTGCAGTAGTTCCCGCACACCCTCACGCTTCACCGTCTCCCGCCGCACGCTTCACCGCAAGCCCGAGCGCGAAACGCGCTGCTTTACTGGACTTTAACCCCGTTTCGCCACAGTCCTCGCCGCCTGGCCACGATCGCGGCCGGGGGGTGTTTCAAGGGTCGCGGGGGCTTTTTCGCCTTGTACCAGTTCAACCAGATCAGGCCCGGTGCCGGCGGCGGAGCGGCCGCGCTCGCCTTCGAGGGGCCGGTCCGGCCGCGCAGCTTCGGCAGCCGCGCCGCTCCGCCGTCCCGCGATTTCGATCTCGTCGTCGACCTCGGCTCGAGGATCGGCTCGCGCACCTGGTTCCGCGGCGCCTTCACCTGCTTCCTCCTCTGCGGCGGAGCGCTGTGGCTCGCGCCCGGCTTCGACCCGATCCCGGCCGCTTCGGCCAGGCCGCTGTCCGACGCCCATTTCAGGGAAGCGCGCAGCCTGGCCATCTCGCCGCTCGCTTTGGGCGCCGACAGCGGCCGCCGGATGGCGCCGACCGATGCGGTCGAGCCGCTTCTCGACCGGCCCGAGCGCCCGACCGTCGAGCTGGTCGCGACGCTGGGCGAGGGCGACGGCTTCGTCCGCGCCCTCGAGCGCGCCGGAGTCGCGCCCCGGGAGGCGGACGAGGTCGCGAAGCTGGTTTCGGCGGCCGTCCCGCTCGACCGGATCAAGGCCGGGACGACGATGAGCATCACCCTCGGCAAGCGCCCGAACCGGACCGTCGCCCGGCCGCTCGCCGCTCTGTCGCTGCGCGCCCGATTCGACCTCAAGCTCTCGCTGAAGCGCTCGGGCGGCAAGCTCGCCATGACCCGGACCTCGATCGCCGTCGACGAAACCCCGCTCAGGATCCAGGGCTATGTCGGCTCCAGCCTCTACCGCTCCGCCCGCGCCGCCGGAGCTCCGGCCAAGGCGGTCGAGGCCTATATCCGGGCGGTCGCCGGCCAGACCGAGATTTCGGGCCTGACCCCCGACGACCGCTTCGATCTCATCCTCGAGCATCGCCGAGCCGCGACCGGCGAGGCTGAGACCGGCCGGCTGCTCTACGCCGGGCTCGACCGCGGCTCGGGCAAGGACCTGAAGCTGATGCAGTGGGAGCAGGGCGGCCGGACCGAATGGTTCGAGGCCTCCGGAGTCGGCCGCGAGAGCGGCGCCCTGCAGCGGCCGGTGCCCGGCAATGTCTCGTCCAATTTCGGAATGCGACGCCATCCGATCCTCGGCTATTCGCGGATGCACAAGGGGCTCGATTTCCGAGCCGGCTACGGCACTCCTATCCTCGCCGCCACCGACGGCAAGGTCGCCGCCGCGGGCTGGGCCGGCGGCTACGGCAACCAGGTCCGGATCGCCCATTCTGGCGGCCTCGTCACTTCCTACTCGCATATGAGCCGGATCGTCGCCCAGCCCGGAAGCCGGGTCCGCCAGGGCCAGGTGATCGGCTATGTCGGCTCGACCGGCCTGTCGACCGGCCCCCACCTCCATTACGAGCTCTTGAAGGACGGGGTCCCGATCAACCCGGCCTCGGTGAAGTTCGTCAGCCGAGCCCAGCTCGACGGCGAAACCCTCGCCGCCTTCCGCGCCCGCCTGAAGAGCCTTCTCGCGGTCAAGCCCGGCCCGGCCCGCATGGCCGAGACGTCCGGCAGGAAGAAGCCTCGGGCGTAGACCGTCATTCCGGCGAAAGCCGGAATCCATGAACGCGGACAGTGCAAGCCGGCTTCGGCGGTAGTCCTGGATCCCGGATCAGGTCCGGGATGACGACCGTGGCGCCACCGGCGCGGCACCGCCATTTTCGGAAAGTCCCGCCTCCGCGCTTCCGGCTCCTGAAAGGGCTCGTTTGAGTGACTGTCACTTAGGCTTTTTCCTTAGTGACAGTCACTGATTCGACCGGAACCCATGAACACGGACAGTGGAATGCTGGCTTCGGCGGTGTTCATGGATCCCGGATCAAGTCCGGGATGACGACCCACGCTCCGGCTCCCGTCCTTCGGCGCTGTGCGATCTGGATTTGTCGAGAGAAGGCACAAAGGCGCAAAGGCATGACGTAGAAAAAAAGGAGGTTATCAACCGGCCCTCATTCTCCGCAGCCGTGCCCGCTCGTCGGGAATATCTCTCCCGCGACGCGGGAGCATTCTTTCTACGTCGTGCCTTTGCGCCTTTGCGCCTTCTCTCAAAATCGGGTGCCGAGACGGCCGGTGGGATGCGACAGCCGTCGACCGAGTGCGAAGCGCAGGTCGGCCCATTCGGACTGACTAATCGTTCCTGTTATGTTCTAATCCCGGCATGCGCGTTGCCGATAGAATGGGGATGTCCGTCCAGACCCTGCTCGCTTTCCTGGCGGGCCTCGGCCGGCTCGTGCGCGAGCTCTTCGGCCGCCTGCTGAAAACAAAGGATTCTTCGGCCCGACATGCGGGTCTTTTGTGTCTTTCCGGCGGTGACGGCGGACGGCTACCGGCCCTGGCTTCGCCAGCGCTTGACGACCCGGGCGACCATCGCCTCCTCGTCGCCGGTCTGGCGCCACAGCTCGGAGAAGAGCGGGTCGGACGAGGCCGGCCGGCGGTCGCGCTCGAGGTCGTCGAACGAGACCCTTATCGGGATGGACACGCCTTCGCCGCAGACGATGCACTCGCGGTTCCTCAGCGCCGGGATGACGTCGAGGAAGCCTCGCGCGCCCTCGGGCATGGCCGATTTGACGAAATGCTGGTCGCGCTCATTGTTGAGGCGCATCGCGATGATCGTGCCGCACTGGGAGAGCACGCCCTCGGCGAGGTCGGACGGCCGCTGGGTGATCAGGCCGAGCGAGACTCCGTATTTGCGGCCCTCCTTGGCGATCCGCTCGAGGATCTTGCGGACGGACTGGCCGCCGCCGGTCTTGTCCGACGGGATGTAGCGGTGCGCTTCCTCGCAGACGAGGAGGACCGGCCGGGGGACCTCGTTCCTCGACCAGATGGCATAGTCGAAGACGAGCCGCGAGAGCACCGCCACCACCACCGAGACGATGTCGGAGGGGACTCCCGAGACGTCGACGATCGAGATCGGCTTGCCCCTGGCGGGGAGCCGGAAGATCTTGCCGATGAAGTTGGTCATCGAATCGGCGATCAGCATCCCCGAGAACATGAAGTGGTAGCGTGGATCGGCCTTCAGCTCGTCGATCTTGGTCTTGAGGCGCATGAAGGGCGCGGTGTCGGTCGCCTTGTTGAGCAGGCCCATCTCGCTGTTGATCGCCCCGGCGAGGTCGGACAGCGCGTAGGGGATTGGCGAATCGACGGTGAGCTTGGTCATCCCCTCGGCGGCCCGGTTCTTCGAGCGGGCGAGGAGAAGGCATTTGGCGAGGATGTCCATGTCGCGCTGACGCTCGGAGCCGGACGAGGTGATGAACACCTCGCAATGCTCCTCGAAGTTCATCAGCCAGTAGGGCATGGCGAGGTTCTCGACGTTGAACAGCTCGCCGACGCTCTTGAACGCGGCCGAATATTCGCCGTGCGGGTCGATCATGACGATGTGGCCCTCGGGCGACTGATCGCAGATCCGGTGCATGATCAGGGCAGCCGAGGTCGACTTGCCGGTGCCGGTCGAGCCGAGCAAAGCGAAATGCTTGCCGAGCAGGGCGTCGATGTAAAGCGCGCCGCGGACGTCCTTGGTCGGATAGACGGTGCCGATCTCGATATGGGCGCGCTCGTCGGCGGCGAACATCTGCCGCATGTCCATGCCCGAGACCGGGAAGACCTTGGCCCCCGGCGGCGGGTAGCCGGTGATCCCGCGGCGGAAGTTGATCAGCTTGCCGCTCTGCTCGTCCTCCTCGCCTTCGCCGAGGAAGTCGATGTCGGCCGAGACCATCCCGGCCTCGCCCTCGGTCAGGCTGAGGCTCCGGACGTTGGCGAGAAGCCAGCGGTTGCCGGCCTCGAGCTTGACGTGGCCGCCGACCTGGCCGGACAAAGCGATGCTCGGATCGGGATCGCGGGCGACGTCGGCGACCCGCGACGCCTCGAGCTCGATCCGGCCGCCGCCGCCGCGTATGTCGACGACCTTGCCGATCGGCGCGTGGCGCACCGGCTGCGGAATCCGCGGCCGGATGGTGGGCGCGAAATCCTCCGCCTCCTCGGCGAGAGTGACGGTCTTGAAGTTCATCATGTCGGTCATGCGAGCGTCGCTGCCCCCGGCTGTTGTCCGGAGACCCTCCTAGCAGCGAGGGGTAAACAACTGCTTTTCCTCATTGTCCTCCCCATCTGGCGATGGGGAGGACAAACCTACCCCCGCCTGAACACCAGGCTCCCGCCCCAGCCCAAGAGCAGCGACAGCGCCACCGCGGCCACTCCGTAGGTGAAGGACCAGCGGTCGGCGGCGGCGGCGACGTCGCGCTCGAAGCCGGTCTTGCCGATCCTGATCTCGCGCTGGGCGCCGGCGATGACCCGGCCGTCCTTGATCAGGAAGGTCTCGGCCGTATAGTCGCCGACCGGAACCTGCGCCGGGATCGCGATCCGTCCGCGGTAGAGGACGTGGTCGGTGATCCGGACCCCGGCCGGGTCCTCGATGTAGAGCTGCCGGCGCCGCATCAGGTCGATCAGGCCGGCCTCGAACCGCCTCTGCACCTCGGGCGACTTGCCCCCGCCCGGCGACAGCGAGAGGTTCTCGAGGCCGAGCTCGTAGATCGCCGCGGTGCGCTCGTCGACCAGCTTCGACAAAGGCCTCGACGAGGCGACGGCGTAGAAGGCCGGCGCCGAGCGGAAGCGGGCGGCCTCGACGTTCATCCAGATTCCGGCCACCTTCTGCTTCTCGCGGACGACCAGCGGCTGGACCGGCCCCTTCACCACCACCGCGATGTCGGCATGCTCGGTCGGGGTCCGGCCGCCGGGATAGAGTATCGCCCCGAACAGCAGCAGCTCGGCGCCGGTGAAGCTGTACTGGATGTCGATCTCGCTCTGCGACACGTCGGGCACGAGCCGGGGCTTGGCCGCTCCGAGCGCCAGCGGCGCCGCGGCCAGGAGAAGGAGGGCGCGCGCCCGGCTCACAGCACCTGCAACGTGTAGATCTCCTCGGGCCGCCAGCCGAGGCCGATCGCCATCCGGAGGGCGACGGCGAGGATGATGATGGCGAGGAACATGCGCATCAGCTCGGGCTTGACCTTCTGGGTCAGCCGGGCTCCGAACTGCGCCCCGATCACCGAGCCGAGGAGCAGCAGCCCGGCGAGAACGATGTCGACCGACTTGGTGGTGGTGGCGTGGATGAGGGTCGTCGCCGCGGTGACGAAGAGGATCTGGAGCAGCGACGTCCCGACGACGACCTGGGCCGACATTCCGAGCAGATAGATCATCGCCGGGACGACGATGAAGCCGCCGCCGACTCCGAGCAGCACGGTCAGCATTCCGGCGCCGAAGCCGAGCAGCAGCGGCGCCAGCGGCGAGATGTAGAGGCCCGACTGGTAGAATCGCCAGCGCATCGGCAGGGCCGCGATCAGCGGGTTGTGGCGCCTCGGCTTCCTCGCATTCTCCCGGGGCTTGAGGATGCCGAGCGCGGTCGCCGCCTCCTTGCCCATCATCACCCCGATCGTCCCGAGCAGGATGACGTAGAGGAGCGAGATGGCGGTATCGATCTGGCCGGCGTCCTGGAGCAGCCGGAACAGGCCGCCGCCGGCGAGCGCTCCGACGAGGCCGCCGGCGATGATCACCGCCCCCATCCGATAGTCCACCCCCTTGCGGCGGCGGTGGGCGAGCACCCCGGAGACGCTGGTGCCGGTGATCTGGGTGGTCGCCGAGGCGACCGCGACGGGCGGCGGGATTCCGTAGAAGATCAGGATCGGAGTCGTCAGGAACCCGCCGCCCACGCCGACCATCCCGGTCAGCAGGCCGACCACTCCGCCCAGCAGGATTATCGCCAGCGCGTTGACCGACAGGCCGGCGATGGGAAGATAGATGTCCACGATCGCTGGTTAGCGGCTGAGGGCGCCGTGCGGAAGC
Source organism: Allosphingosinicella sp. (assembly GCA_035630855.1). Classification (GTDB taxonomy): domain Bacteria; phylum Pseudomonadota; class Alphaproteobacteria; order Sphingomonadales; family Sphingomonadaceae; genus Allosphingosinicella. The sequence goes on from DASQJV010000376.1 coordinate 26,340, forward strand.
GTCATCCCGGTGAAAGCCGGGACCCCGGGGAGCCCCGCCGAGCCCGCAGCTGGCAAAGGTCCCGGCTTCCGCAGTATTGACGGGTCAGAAGTCCGTCGTGAGCGTCAGCGCGGGTCCCGAGCCCGGCTCGGCATT
>DASQJV010000377.1:0-4987 GCA_035630855.1 Allosphingosinicella sp.
TGAGTCCGCCGACATACATGGCGCGCGGCCCGGAGCCGACGCAATTGTTGCTGTCGATCGGCATCGACTGGACGTTGGTGACGGGATCGCCGGTGCGCAGCTGGAAGGTCAGCTGAGCCGCCGCCGGGCTGGCGAAGGCGAGAGCGGCCACGGCGACCAGGCAGAGGCGAAGGAGCCAGCTCATCGTCCGCTTAGTCCGAGCGATTGCAGGGTGAGCTGGTCGAACTTGAAGCGCATGGTCACATAGGGGCCGTTTCGAGTGTAGCGGGCCTCCTCGAAGTCGCGGTCGTGGAAGCCGGCGAAATTCCAGCCGACCGAGATCCAGCCGTTGTCGAACGGCTTGAAGCCGAGGCTCGGCCCGGCCGACCAGGCGACGCTGTCGCCGCCGAGGCCGGCTCGGACGGTTCCGGCGAAGCCGACGTCGATCGTTTCGCTGAGGTCGAAGCGGAAGTCGGCGCCGACGACGTTGCTCCAGCCGCCGACGTCCTCATCCCCGAACTTCTCGGAGACGTAGCGCGAGCCCCAGAAGACCGAGATTTCGGAGCGGCCGTCGGCGCGGTTGACCGAGAGCGCGTTGACCAGCCGCCGCGAGCGGGCGTCGCCGCTGATCGTCAGCGGGATTCCGATCGGTCCGGGCCGGCCGGCGACGGCGCCGGTCACCCGGTCCTCGCGCAGCTCGAATTTCTCGAGCCAGGACCAGCGGCTCCCGGCCGGGCGGCGGGCCCAGCTCAGCTGGGCGTTGATAGTCCGCGTCTCGGCGCCGTCCGGCCCCTCGGCGACGAACCAGTTGATCGCTCCGCCGACGGCCTCGCCCTCGCCGAGCCGGCGGAGCGCGGCCGCGGTCAGGCCGTAGCGGTCGCCCTGGTCGCCGGCGCGATATTCGGCCCGGCCGGTGGCGCTCCAGCGCTCGGCCCGGTAGGTGGCGCCGGCGGTGACGGCGGTGAAATCCTCGGTGATGGTTCCCGCCTGCCCGCCGACGAAGCCGCCGCTGGCGACCGGGTGGAGCGGGTTGAGCACCCGCGCCGGATCGATCCCGCCGAGGGTCTTGTTGGCGTCGACCGAAGCGTCGACCGACCAATGCTCGTCCAGGACCAGCGACTGGGACAGGCCGAAGGCGGCGAAGCTGCGCGGGCCGTATTCGGCGATGTCCTGGACGTTGCCGCTCAAGGCGATCCGCGCCCCGGCCCAGGGCTGGAGGTCGAAGCCGAGACGGGCGGTGCGGGCGTCCACGGCCTCGCCGTCGGCGATCTCATAGGCGCCGACCAGCTGGATGTCGCTGGTCACGGCGTAGCGGGCGCTGAGCCGGTGGCGGGCCGGGAAATCGACGCTCTCGGGCTTGCCGAGCGGGATCTCGGTCTGCCCGTCGAGCTCGAGCTTGTTGTCGAGCAGGCGCTTGGTGGCGCCGAGGTTGAGGAGGGTCGAGCGGGCGGTTCGGCCGTCGGCGAGGCGGTCGTCGGCGAAGGTCAGCCCGGCGCGGGCGCTGAAGTCCGGCCGGCGATATTCGACGAGAGTGCGGGCGGCGATGCGCCGGGCCGGGCTTCCGAGATAATCCTCGTGCCAGGCGCTGCCGAGCAGCGACCAGCTGTCCCCGAGGCGGGCCCGGGCATCGAGCCCGAACTTGCGGGTGCCGTTCTCTCCGGCAGCGGTCTGGCCGAGCCCGAAGCCGGCTTCGCGCTCGCGCGCATAAGCGAGCAGGTCGAGCTTGGAGCCGTGATGCTCGGCCTCGACCTGCCAGGCGGTGGCGGTTCCGGCCGACTGGGCCGCGGAGCCGGCCTTGGCTTCATGATCGCTGACGGCGACCTCGGCCCTGATCTCGGTCGAGAGGTCGGGGCGGTAGCGGACGTCGGCGCCGGCGAGGTTGGTCCGGGCGATGCCGTCCGAATCGCTGATCGCGGTGGCGGCGACCTGGAGCTTGCGGTCGCGGCTGCGCCAGCTCGCCCGGCCGCCGGCGTTGACCGTGCGGCCGGCGATCCCGTCCACTTCGTAATCGGCGACGATGAACTGCGGGTCGAGCGCCGGGCTTCGGCTGAGGATCGGCTCGCGGAAGCGCAGCGTGCCGGCGGCATAGTCGATGTCGTAGTCGATATTGCGGCTCATCAGCCGGCGCTCGACGATCCGGTCCGAGCGCAGGCGGTCGCGAATCTCGATCCACACCCGCTCGCTGTTGGCGAGAAGGTTGCGCGCGCCGAGCGCATAGGGGCCGCTGAGCCCGTTGCCCTGCAATTCGTCGTGGCGGTGGCGGTTCGGGCTGTCGGCGGCGAAGGCCGTCGCCGAGAGCCGGTCGGAGCGATACTCGGCCTTGACCCCGTTGAAGGCGCGGACGTAGCGGGCGAGCTCGGGCTCGTCGATCCCGGTCTCATAGTCTCCGAACAAAGCGTAGAATTGCGGCCGCTCGAGCTTCAGGTAGAGCTTGCGCACCGAGGCCGCGTCGAAGCGGCGCTCGCTGCGGTCGGCATAGACGGTGTAATAGGAATCGGGGTCGATCGCTCCGCCGAAGCGGGTCTCGTCCTCCTTCCTGTCGCTGTCCCAGGCGAGGGTCATCAGCCATTTGCCGCGGATCCGGCCCTTGGCGTAGAGGGCGACCCGGCCGTCGACCAGATCCTCCTCGTCTTCCTCGCTGAGCTCCTCGACCTTGCCCTGGAGCCGGTTGTAGCCGACCGTCCCCTCGGCGAGTCCGACGATCGTCCACGGCCGCCGGCCTGGATCGAGCCAGGCCTCGAGCCTCTGCTCGCGCTGGGCCTCGCCGTCGCGGAAGTTGAAGCGCAGGCTGACCGTTCCCGAAGCCGTGGTCGGCTCGAGCTCGATCCAGGCGACGCCGTCCTCGCCCTGGACCCGCCAGAAGGGCCGGGCCCGCTCGAGACCGGCGAGCTGGCGGGCCTGCTGGGCGTCGGCTTCGACGGCCGGATAATAAGGGGCCGGGACCTCGAAGTCGCCGGTCAGGCCGTGGCGGACCGGGCGGCCGTCGCGGTCGGTGAGGCGAACGGCGAGCACCGGCCGGCTGACCCCGTCGGCGACCAGCAGCGACTGCTCGCGGAGCAGTTCGGCGCGCATCGGGCTGGCACCGTAGCGGACGGTCCGGCGCAGGGTCTGGGCGACGCTGCCGTCGGCGTTGCGGACCTCGGCGCTGAGCTCGGTCTGCCGCCCTTCGACCGGGATTCCGCGCCAGACGCTGACCGCGGCGGTGCCGGCGGCGTTCCTGCGGCTGCCCTCGAAGGCGATCGGGTCGACGGGCCTGCCGGCGGCGAGCAATGTCACGCTCTGTCCCGGCAGATGCTTGATCGCCACCCGGACCATCGGCGCGCGCGGGTTATGCTCGGGCTCCGGGAACAGCCAGGCGATCCCCGGCTCCTGCCCGGCCAGCCAGTCGCGCTCTGCGCCGGCGGCGGCGGGGTCGGTCAGGGGGGTGGGCCGGGGCCTGGCGGCGGCGGCCCGGCTCGCCCTCGGAGCCGATTCGATCAGCCTGAAATCGACCCGCTTCAGCGCCCCGCCGCGACCGTCGACGAAGCGGGAGAAGGCCCGGCCGGCCGAGCGGGTGGCTCGGTCGCAGTCGGCCGCCGCCCGGTCGGCCGGAAGGGTCATGTCGTCGAGCTGGACGACATGGGTGCCTGGCATCACGCCCTCGAAATGGTAGCGGCCGTCGCGGTCGGTGACCGCATAGCTCCCGTCCTCGAGCATGACCCGGACTCCGGGTACTCCCGGAGCGGTCTTGGGATCGGCGCCGCAGCCGCCGTCGGTCACCCGTCCGAGGATCGTCATCCGGCCGGCTATCTCGTCGCGCAGGATCCGCACCGTCGCGTCGGCGACATTGCTTTCGAGGCCGCCGCCGCCGACGGCTTGGGCCCGGTTGACGGCGTCGCCCGGCGCCGAGCCCGGCTTCACCTCGGCGGCGTAGCTGATCCGCCGGCTCGTCCCCGGGGCCAGAGCCGGCAGGGTCATGGTGAAGCTCGATCCGTCGGCGGCCATCTCGGCCGCGGCGGCCTGCCCGTCGACCCGAAGGGTCTTCGGCCGGAGCCGCAGCGCCGCCGGAAACAGGTCGGTGACCACGACCTCGCCGGTCGCGAGCCGGGTGTCGGGATTGCCGACGGTGATCGTGAACGCCACCGCCTCGCCGGGCGCGGCCGAGCCGCGCGACGCCTCCTTGACGAGGCGGATCGGCGACCGCGGGCCGTCGACCGGAATGCTGATCCGGACCGGCTCCGGCCCGGCCAGGACGAACGGCCGTCCGTAGGAGGCGTCGACGATGGTGAACGGCCGGCCCCCGGGCGTCCGAAGGGCCGCCATCTCGGCGGGGGTCCGGACCGACGGCGCTCTGTAGCCCTGCGGCGGCTCGACCCGGAGCCGGTAGGAGCCCGGCCGGATCAGCGGGAAGCGGTAGAGGCCGGGCGAGAAATTGTAGACGGTGCCGCCGCCGTCGGTGACCGTTCCTCCCGTCACCACCGTGCTCGGATAGGCGGAATCGCCGTCGTCGCCGAACACCTCGGCCGGCAGGCCTGTCGAATCGTCGATCAGTGTGACCCGGGCGCCCGAGAGGACCCTGCCGTCGACGCTGTCGAAGACGTAGCCGAACGGATCGGCGAGCACCTCGAGGGTCGCCGTCGCCGCGGTCGTGGCGTGATCGGAGCCGAGGCTCTCGATGGTGAGATGGTCGCCGGGCTCGACGCTGAGGCGGCAATCGCCGCCGGTCGGGGTCGGCGGGACCTGGACGGTCTGGAGGAAGCCCGCGAACTTGCCCGAATCCGGGCCGGTCTCGAACACGGTCAGGCTCTCGCTGTCGCCGCTGCGGGCGCGGACGACGACGTCGATCGTCTCGACCCGGCTGGAATCGTGGTTGCGGCCCATATCCTCGACGAGGAACAGGAAGGGCTCGCCCGGCAGGATCTCCGACACCGCGAACAGCGAGGCCGGGTCGAGCCTTTGTCCGCTCCAGGCGGCGCCGAGCGGGGCAGTGACGCCCCCGGTCCCGCAGGTCGGCGCCGTCACCGGCACC
>DASQJV010000378.1:0-2870 GCA_035630855.1 Allosphingosinicella sp.
TTCGACAGCGATCCATCCGCGATCAGCGCACGTCGCCCTGCGCGATCGAGACTCGATGGTGAAGGCTGGATCGGTGAAGCCTGTGACGTTCAGCGGCAGCACGACTGGCCGGATCCTTCCGGGCGCCACCGTCGTCAGTGACGTCGTCGAACTCGCCGTGCCATCGGTCAGCGATCTGGTCGTCGAGCTCGATGCAGCCGACCCGGGCGCCCGGGGCGAGGATGATGGTGCGCTCGATGACGTTCCTCAGCTGGCGGACGTTGCCCGGCCAGTCATAGGCCTGGAGGGCGGCGACCGCGTCGGTCGAGAATTCGGGGGTTGGAAGCCTCTGCTCGGCGGCGTAGCGGGCGGCGAAATGGGCGGTCAGGGCCGGAATGTCCTCGCGCCGCTCGGCCAGCGCCGGCAGGTGCACCGGGACGACGTTCAGCCGGTAGAACAGATCCTCGCGGAAGCGCCCGCCGGCGATCTCGTCGGCGAGGTTGCGGGAGGTCGAGGAGACCACACGCATGTCGACCTTGACCATGCGCTGGCCGCCGACCCGGGTGAAGCTCTGGTCGGTCAGCACGCGGAGGATCTTGGCCTGGGCCGGGATCGGCATGTCGGCGATCTCGTCGAGGAACAGGGTCCCGCCATGGGCCTGCTCGAGCAGGCCCGGCCGGGCGAGCTCGCCGCCCTCCTCCACCCCGAACAATTCCTCTTCGACCCGCTCCGGGGTCATCCGGGCGGCGCTGACGACGATGAATGGCGCCCGGGCGCGGTTGCTCCAGTCGTGGAGGAGCCGCGCGGCGACCTCCTTGCCGACCCCGGCCGGGCCGGAGATGAGCACCCGGCTGCCCGTCCCGGCCACCCTCTTGAGGGTCGCCCGGACCGCGTTGATGGCGACGCTCGAGCCGGTCAGCTCGGTATCCTGGCCGATCTGGGCTCGGAGGCTGGCGTTCTCGCGCCTGAGCCGGTCGGTTTCGGTGGCCCGGGCGACGAGGTGGACGAGATGGCCGGCCTCGAACGGCTTCTCGATGAAGTCGGCGGCGCCCTGGCGGATCGCCGCGACCGCGGTGTCGAGATTGCCGTGGCCCGAGATCATCAGCACCGGAAGCGAGGGGTCGCGCTTCTTCACCTCGTCCAGCAGCTGCAACCCGTCGAGCTTCGAGCCCTGCAGCCAGACGTCGAGCAGAAGCAGGGACGGCCGCCGGTCGGCCAGCGCCTGCAGCGCCTCGCCGCTGTTGGCGGCGGTCCGGCAGGAATAGCCTTCGTCCTCCAGCACTCCGGACACGAGGTCCCTGATGTCCTGTTCGTCGTCGACGATGAGTATGTCGAGGGCCATGGTCTATCCGTCTGCCGATATGTTCTGGGGTTGCTCGTCCGCGGCGGCGGTCAGCCGGGCGAGCGCTTCCGAATCGAAGACCAGCCTGACGAGGCTTCCGCCGCCGGCGCAATCGTCGAACTCGATATTGCCGAAATGCTCCTCGACGATCTTCTTGACGATGGCGAGGCCGAGGCCGGTCCCCTTGACCCGGGTGGTCATGTAGGGCTCGGTGAGCCGGCCGCGGTCGCCGGGAAGGCCGATGCCGGTGTCGGCGACCTCGATGACGATCCTATTGTCCGAATCGCGGATGGTGACCGACACCCGGTCCTCCCCTTCCCTTCGCCCGTCCTCGCGTTTCTGCTGGATCGCCTCGACCGCGTTCTTGATGACGTTGGTCAGAGCCTGGCCGAGCTGGCGGCGGTCGCAGACGAGCAAAGGCGAAGGCTCCGGCGAGTCGAGCCTGAAGGCGATGTCGGGATGGGCGACCTGGTGGAGGAACAGGCTCTCCCCGACGATGTCGCCGATCTTCTCCTCGCGGAAGACGGGCTTGGGCATGCGCGCGAAGGAGGAGAATTCGTCGACCATACGCCTGAGGTCGCCGACCTGGCGGACGATCGTGCCGGTGAGCTTCTCGAACGTGGTGGCGTCGGAGGTGATCTCCTTGCCGTAGCGCCGCTGGAGCCGCTCGGCGGCGAGCTGGATCGGGGTCAGCGGGTTCTTGATCTCGTGGGCGATCCGCCGCGCGACGTCGGACCAGGCGGCGCGGCGCTGGTCGAGCAATTGCTCGGTGATGTCGTCGAAGGTGAGGACGTGCCCGCCCTCGACCCGGACCCGCTTCACGGCGAGCGTGCGCGGCTCGCCGCCCGACGCGAACTGGATGATGTCCTCGCGCTGGTCGCTGTCGAGATGCGCGTCGAGCTCGGGCGCGAGCTCGGCCAGCTTGTGGCCGATGGCGTGGCCGGTGTCGGTCTTGAGCAGGGCCTCGGCCGAGCTGTTGATGAGCCGGACGTTGCGCTGCTGGTCGAGCGAGATGATGCCCGCGGTGACTCCCGACAGGACAGCCTCGATGAAGGCCCGGCGGCTCTCGAGCTGGGAGTTGGCCGAAACGAGGTCTCCGGTCTGCTCTTCCAGGCGCTTGGTCATGCGGTTGAACGCCCGGCCCAATATGCCGATCTCGTCCTGGACCCGCATTCCGGTGACCCGGCTGGTGAGCTCGCCGGCGGTGACTCGGGTGGTGAGATCGCCGGCGGTGATGCGCCGGGCGGCGTCGACCAGCTCGCCGACCGGCCGCACCAGCCGGTCGGCCAGCTTGAGCGCGATCCAGATCGAGAGGCCGACAATCAGGAGCGAGACCAGCAGCATGATGGCGTTGAACCGGAACTGCAGGGTGCGCGCGCGCGCCACGGTCTTCTGATAATCGCTGGCGGCATTTTGCGCTTCCTCGGCCAGCTTGAGGAGCCGGGCGTTCACCTCGCGGGCGCCATAGACATAGACCTCGGCCTTCGGATCGAGCCGGACCACCGCTTCGACACGGTCGCCGTCCTCTTCCTTGCCGATGGCCTGTCCC
>DASQJV010000379.1:0-4256 GCA_035630855.1 Allosphingosinicella sp.
TCACCTCCAACTTCACCGGTGAGGAGACGTTCAGGCAGTTCACGCCGCGCGCCTCGATCAGCTTCACTCCGGACGACAACAACAATATCTACGCCAGCTACTCCAAAGGCTTCAAAGGCGGCGGCTTCGACCCGCGCGGTCTCTCGACCGCGGCGCCGGACCTCAACGGCAACGGCGTCCGGGAGGCGAGCGAGATTTTCGACTACTTCCTGTTCGAGCCGGAGCGGGTCACCAGCTACGAGCTCGGCTACAAGGCGTCGATGTTCGACCGCCGGCTGAGGCTCGCCGTCGCGGGCTTCTATGCCGATTACAAGGACGTCCAGGTGCCGGGCTCGGTCGGCGCCGTCGTCAACGGCATCCCGACCTTCGTCGGGGTCACCACCAACGCCGGCAAGGCGACCTTCAAGGGCGTCGAAGTCGAGGCGCTGGCGACGATCTTCCGCAGCGACAATGGCTCGCGGCTGAACTTCGCGGGTACGCTCGGCTATCTCGACGCCCAATATGACGAGTTCATCACCAACGTCGCCAATTTCGACGCCAACGGCAATCCCAAGCCGGGCGCCGCGGTGCCGGTCGACGTCGCCGATTACCGCCGGATCCAGAACACGCCGAAATGGACGCTGTCGGGGACGCTCGATTATTCGACCAGGATGATGGGCGGCGACGTGACCGCCTCGACCACCGTCTCCTACCGGAGCAAGACCTTCCAGTTCGAGACCCCGAGCCCGTTCCTCGACCAGGACGGCTATGCCCTGTTCGACGCCAGCTTCGTCTGGACCAGCTCGGACGACCGGTTCACGGTCGGCCTCCACGGCAAGAACCTGACCGACAAGCAGTACATCACCTCCGGCTACCAGTTCCTCAACGTCAACCCGGTGACCGGCTCGCCCGTCCTGTCGGTCTCGCCGGCCTCCCCGAACTTCGGAAAGCCCGGGGTGGCGCCGTCGCTCGGCCGCGAGGGCGTGGTGACGACCTTCTACGGCAATCCCAGGCAGGTCTTCCTCAGCCTCGGGGTGAAGTTCTAGGGGGCGGACCAAATCCTCCCCGCGATTTCGCGGGGAGGGGGACCATGCGAAGCATGGTGGAGGGGTTCTTCAGATTCGGCTAGGCCCCTCCACCAGGCTTCGCCTGGTCCCCCTCCCCTGCAAATGCAGGGGAGGATTTAAGCAGAGGCAGCGAATGTCGACACAGGCCGGTCTCATGAAAGCAGGCGCCGCTCCCGGCGGCCGGGTCCTCGCCGTCCTGCTCCTCGCCTACATCTTCAACTTCATCGACCGGCAGATCATCGGCGTGCTGGCGGTCCCGATCAAGGCGGAGCTGGCGCTGACCGACCGCCAGCTCGGGCTGATGGGCGGGATCGCCTTCGCGCTCTTCTATTCCGGACTCGCAATCCCGATCGCCTGGCTCGCCGACCGAAGGAGCCGGGTCAACATCATCGCCGCCTCGGTGGCCTTGTGGAGCGGCTTCACCGCCGCCTGCGGGCTCGCCCAGAATTTCTGGCAGCTGTTCCTGGCCCGGATGGGGGTCGGGATCGGCGAGGCCGGGGGAGTCGCCCCCTCCTACGCCCTGATCTCGGATTTCTATCCGAAGGAGAGGCGGGCCCGGGCGCTGGCCCTGTTCTCGCTCGGGATCCCGATCGGATCGGCGCTCGGGGTTTTCTTCGGCGGCTGGATCGCGAGCCATCTCGACTGGCGTTCGGCCTTCCTGATCGTCGGCCTCGCCGGGCTTCCCGCCGCCTTACTGGTCAAGCTCGTCGTGCCCGAGCCGGTTCGCGGCGGCTTCGACACCGCCGACGGCCGGGCGAGCGAGCCGGCGCCGCCCTTCCTCCGGGTGGTCGCGACGCTCGCGGCCAAGCCCAGCTTCTGGCTGCTCTCCTTCGGCGCCGCGTCGGGCTCGATCCTCGGCTACGGGCTGATCTTCTGGCTGCCGAGCTTCTTCAGCCGAAGCTTCGGGCTCGAGCTCGCCGAGGTGGGCTGGTTCTACGGGTCGATCGTCCTGATCGGAGGCGTGGCGGGGACCTGGCTCGGCGGCTGGTTCGGCGACCGGGTCGGGGCGGCCAATCCGGGCGCCTACGCCCTCGTACCCGCGGTCTGCTTCCTGATCGCGGCTCCGGTCTTCGCCTTCGGCCTGTTCGCGCCGTCGCTGGCGATCGGCTGGATCCTGTTCGCGATCGGCCAGATGCTCGCTCTGGCCTGGCTCGGCCCGGTGATCGCTGCGGTCCAGCATATCGTCCCGCCCAACATGCGGGCGACCGCCTCGGCCAGCTTCCTGTTCATCAACAATCTGATCGGGATCGGCTTCGGAATCTTCTTCCTCGGCTTCATGTCGGACCGGATGACCGAGGCCCATGGCGACGACGCGCTCCAGTTCTCGATCCTCTACGGCCTCGGCTTCTACGTGCTGAGCGCCCTCATCTACCTCGCCGCCTCCCGCCGCCTCAAGCGCGACTGGCACCGCGCCTGAAATTGGTGCCTGGCACCGGTTGTTAAGGGCCTGCGCGCGCTGCCCTTTTTTTTGCCGGCGCGTGAAATTGCTGCCTGGCACCAATTTCCGAGGCGGCCTTGAGCAAATTGGACCGGAGGGCCTTGAGGCGGGCCGGGGACTCGAGCTTGGCGCCGTGAAGGTCGGTCAAATAGAAGACGTCGACGGCCCTCTCGCCGTAGGTGGCGATATGGGCGCTGTGGATCGCGGCCCGCGATTCGTACAGGGCCCCGGCGAGGCCGCTGAGCAAAGCGGCGCGGTCGCGGGCGTTGACCTCGACGACGGTGTAGCGGCTCGACGCCTCGTTATCGACGAAGACGGCGGGCTGGATGGCGAAGGCCTCGGCGCGGAGCAAAGGCAGGGCCCTGGCCTCGAGCCTGTCCATCGCCGGCTCCTGCCCGTCGACCGCACGGAGCACGTTCGCCTCGAGCCGCTTCAGCTGGTGGCGGTCGGCGAACGGCCCTCCCGCCCCGTCCTGGACGAGGAAATTGTCGACCGCCATGCCGTCGAGGGTGGTGTGGATGCGGGCGTCGATGATGTTGGCGCCGGCGAGGCTGATCGCGGCGCTGAGATGATAGAAGAGGCCGGGCCGGTCCCTGGCGTAGACGCTGAGCAGGGTCGCCCCGCGCTCCTCCTCGACCGAGACGGCGAGCGGCCGGGTCTTCGCCGGCGCGCGGTCGGCGCTGTCCATCAGGGCCGCGTTCTTCTCGAGGACCCCGAGCGGCTCGGCCAGCCAGTAGCTGTCGGGCAGGCGCCAGGCATGGCGGGCGAAGCGCGGATCCTCCCAGCCGAGCCGGGCGGCGAGCTCGGCCTGCGTGGCGGCGATCCGCTCGCTCCGGCCCTTCTGCTTGTGGCCGAGACGGAGCGCCTCCTCGGCCGCCTCGAACAATTCGCGAAGCAGCTGCCGCTTCCAGCCGTTCCACACCCCCGGCCCGACCGCCTGGATGTCGACGACGGTGAGGATGAAGATCAACCGCAGCCTTTCGGGGCTCTTCACCCTCGTGGCGAAGTCGTGGATGGTCTGCGGGTCGGCGAGGTCGCGCTTGAAGGCGGTGGCCGACATCAGCAGGTGCCAGCGGACCAGCCAGGCGACGGTCTCGGTTTCCGCCTCGGTCAGCCCAAGCCTCGGGCAGAGGGTCCGGGCCACCTCGGCGCCGAGCAGGCTGTGGTCGCCGCCCCGGCCCTTCGCGATGTCGTGGAGGAGGACGGCGGCGTAGAGCGCGCGCCTCGAGGCGATGTGGCGGAACAGGGCGGTGGCGAGGGGATGGTCGGCCTTGAGCTCGCCTTTCTCGATCCGCGAGAGCAGACCGATCGCCCGGATCGAGTGCTCGTCGACGGTATAATGGTGATACATGTCGAACTGCATCTGGGCCACCACTCGCCCGAAGTCCGGAACGAAGCGTCCGAAAACCCCGGCCTCGTTCATCCATCTCAGCACGGTCTCCGGGTCGCGCGGGCTGGTCAGGACGTCGAGGAAGAGGGCGTTGGCCCGGGGGTCCTCGCGAACCTCGTCGACCAGCTTCGAATCGCGCGCCGCGGCCCGCATCGCCAGCGGGTGGATCTCAAGCCCATAGAGGTCGGCGAGCGCGAACAGCTGGAGCAGGCGGACCGGATCCTCGCGGAAGAAATCCTCGCGGGGCAGAGCGAGGCGGCCGCGGTCGAGGACGAAGCCTTCGAGGCGGCTCGGCCGGCGGCGGATCGTCGGAAGCCCGAAGCGGCCGCCTTTCCTGGCGAACTTCTCGTCGAGATGGGCGAGGAACACCCCGGTCAGGTCC
>DASQJV010000380.1:0-2738 GCA_035630855.1 Allosphingosinicella sp.
AGGCATAGGGCCCGCCCGCCTGCGGAAAGCGGCGGGCGAGGCTGGCGAAGACGAAGGCGAGGCAGAGCGCCCCGGGGATGGTCACCCCCCAGCCGAGGATGGCGTTCCAGCCATAAGGCGCGAGCAGCTGCGGAAGGAGGAACACGCCCGACCCGATCATGTTGCCGATGACGAGGGCGAGGCAGATCCAGAAGCCGAAGGCGCGGTGGCGGGGCTGCGAAGAATCGGCCATCGTTACGCCCCTCGTCGGGGAGGTGGCGCCGAAGCCGCCCCCCGGACGGCTCCTTACGGACATGATATGGTGCGGTCGAGAAGACTCGAACTTCCACGGCCTTTCGGCCACAGCGACCTCAACGCTGCGCGTCTACCAGTTCCGCCACGACCGCACGTCACTGCCCCCCGGAAAGGCTCCGGGGCCGGTAGGAGCGGGGCCTCTAGCAAAGGGGAAGGGGCGAGGCAATGGCGTGGTTGCCCGATTAGTCCTCCCCCGGATTTCCGGTGGAGGGGGACCGCGCGAAGCGCGGTGGAGGCGTTCTGCGGCGCCCGAAGAGCCCCTCCACCAGGCTTCGCCTGGTCCCCCTCCCCGAGAAATCTCGGGGAGGAATTAGGAAACTACCCCTTTTCCTTCCCCTTCGCCGGAAGCGGCCGCATCACCTTCGCCAGGCCCATTCGGGCGACGGTCCTGCCGAGCTCCTCGCCCGCTTCGTTGGAGAATCGGTAATGGACTCCGCCATAGGTCCTGGAGACCGACACCTCCCTCACCCAATCCGCCCAGCTCGGAAGCACCTGGATGATGCTGTTGGGGATGGAGCGCGAATGGACCCGCACCCCGCCCGGCGGGGCCGCCCCGGTCTCGGTCTCGAGCACGGCCGCGACCGCTCCGGCGAAGGTGCAATGGGCGCAGGGATATTCGGGATGGTTGGGAGTCGCGATCAGCGGCTCCCAGCCCGGGTCCTCGGCGGTGGAGTCGTTGCCGTCCTCCGAGGCGTTGCGGATGGCGGTGATCGGCCGCCAGAAATTATAATGGAGCTTGGCCGCCGCATTGGCGGTTCCGGCATCGTCGATGATCATCGACACCAGAGCGAACATGCGCGCGTTCCGGACCGCCGGCCGGCCCGGAGCGTCGGCGATCAGCCGCATCGTCGGAACCAGGTTGGGGGTGATCCGGTAGCGCGCCATCAGCGTCTGCTCGGGCGTCCGGCTGCTTCCGGTCCTTGCGCCGAGCCGCTTGATCTCGTCGAAATCCCGGGCCCAGCGCTCGCTGGTCAGGGCCGGCGGCGGCGGCGGCCGGACCGAGTCGAAGCTCGGCAGGAACCAGGGCCTGAAGGTGAAGGAATAAGGCGCGAACACCGGCAATTGAGTCGCCGTCCACACCCCGGCGGCGGTGCGCGGGCGATAGGGTATGGGCTTGCGCTCCGGGTCGAATCCCCCGGCGGCGAGCGCGAGCTTCGCCGCCGCCTCCCCCACCGCCTTGCCCTTGTCGCGGGCGGCGGAGTCGGCGATCCCCATCATCGCGATGGCGTAGCTGTCGTCGAGCCCGGCCTTCTGGCCCGGATAATGGGCGGTCAGCACCTGGTAGGCGGCGGTCGCGGCGGCGGCGTCCTGGGAGGCGCCGGGCGCTGCGGGCGCCATTCCGAGATAGGATTCGTAGCGCCGGTCGATCGCGTTCAGGGCCTCGAACATGGCCAAGGCGACCTGGGTCTGGGCCCGGTCGTGCTCGCCGGTCCGGGGCGCGTCCGCCGCCGGCGCGCCGGCGTTGCTGACGATCTGGGCATAGTCGATCCATTCGCAGACCGTGTCCGCCGAGGCCGGCGATCCGGCGGCGACAGCGGCGACGGCCGCCAGAAGCAGAAATTTGCGCATGTGACTCCCCCCGGGCTTAACGCGTCATCCCGGACTTGATCCGGGATCCATGAACACCGGCGCCTGCAATCATCGCAGAGGTCGGCGTTCATGGATTCCGGCTTTCGCCGGAATGACGAGGATGTAGCAAAGAATCAGTAGAGGAACATCGGCATCCCCTCGATCCGCATCAAACGCGCACGATAGGTCAAGGGATCGTAGAGGCCATTGACGTCGACCGACTTGCGGCCGCCGAGCAGGGTATCGGCCGGGACATGGCCGTAATTGCCGTCGGTCAGGGTCACCATCCGCGCCGTCTCGCCGCGCTGGAGGAGCTGGACGGCGAGGCCGCCGAAGGCGAAGCCGACCATCCGGTCCATCGCGTCGGGCTCGCCGGCGCGCATCAGATAGGCCAGCTCCTGGATCACGGTGCCGAAGCCGAGCCGGGCCTTGATCGCCTGGCCGAGCCGCTGGCCTATCCCGCCCTCGCCGCGCTCGCTCGCCGGCCTGGAAAGCGCGCCGTCGTCCTCGGCCGAGCCCCCGATCGAGGCCCCTTCCGAGACGACGCACATCGCATAGCCGGCGGGATTGGACGCTTTGTCCTCGGCGAGCAGCGGCAGCAGCACGTCGAGATCGGCGGGCACTTCGGCGATGATCGTCCGGTCGACCTGGGCGAGGAAGCCGGCGAGCAGCGCGGTCTCGCCGCTTCGCCGCCCGAACAGCTCGACCACTCCGATCCGCTCGTGGCTTTCAACCGTCGTTCTCAGCGCGTTGATCGCTGCGACGGACCGGCTGACGGCAGTGGAAAAGCCGATGCAATAGTCGGTGCCGAACACGTCATTATCCATCGTCTTGGGCACCGAGATGACCGGTACGCCTTGCCCGGCGAGGTGCGC
>DASQJV010000381.1:0-6345 GCA_035630855.1 Allosphingosinicella sp.
GGTCGGCCCATCTGGCCGCCGAAGATCTTCACGCAATCGGTGCGATCGACAAGGCAACCCTGCGCGACTTCGACCGGGCGTGCCTGACCGAGGTTGAAGAGCTGGAGCCCGAAGCCATAAGACGTATCCGAAGCGATGCGAACATGAGCCAGGCCATTTTCGCGCTCACCCTGAACGTGACGCCGTCGCTGGTCAGCCAATGGGAGCGCGGCGAGAAGAAACCGAGCGGCCCCTCGCTGAAGCTGCTCAACCTTGCCGACAAGAAAGGCGTCGAGGCGATCCTTTGAGCGTGGAGGGCGCGACGGAGCCTCCCTCGCGGCGGCGATTTGTCGGATAAGTGCGCGGCGTCGTCAATGGCTCCGAATCATGATGCTGGACTTGTTCCGGCATTCAGTCCTGAAGCCGGTGCGGAGGTCTGCACAGGGTCGGCCGCCGGTGTCCTTCGGGCGACTCATCGCGTTTCAGGATTTGGGAAAGGCACGAAGACACGAAGGGACAAGAGTGCCGCGAAAGCGGCACCGTCACGCTCTCTCGCCTTCCCGGCGCACGCGAACGGGATATGAAAGCGCTGCGCGCCCTTCTTCTTGTACCTTCGTGTCTTCGTGCCTTCCCTAAAAAATGGGTTCGCACTCGGCCTGAAGATCGAACCCGGTCAGCGCCGGCCCGTCGAGCAGCCTTCGCCACCCCGGGAAAAGAAGAAAAGCCCTTCGACAGGCTCAGGGCGAACGGCTTGGGCGGGTCAATCCAGTCTTTCAACGCTTGGATCGCCGCGTCCCGCTATCAGCCTTCGATCCCCGGATAGGGCCGCTCCTTGAGCAGGCCGGCGAGATGCGCCGCGTTGCTCGCGGCCATGGCGGCGCTCTCCTGGACCTTGTCCGGCACCTTGGGCAGGTCCTGGAAGTCGACGTCGCCCATCGCCTCGCCGACCCAGTAGGAGACGGCGGAGGCGGGCACCGTCCAGCCGGTGTCGGCCAGCGCCTGGTAGAGCTGGGCCGAGACGCAATGCGCCCCGTCCTCGTTGCCGACGACCGCGACGAGGGCGATCTTGCCGAAGCTCGGCATCCGCGACCTGTCGTCGGTCTCGGAGAGGAAGGCGTCCATCCGCTCGACGACCCGCTTGGCGAGGCTCGACATCTGGCCCATCCAGATCGGGGTGCCGAAGATGAGGATGTCGGCCTCGAGGATCCGGCCGCGCAGCGCGGGCCACTCGTCCCCTTCGCCCTCGTCGGACGTGACTCCCGGCTTCACCTCATGGTCGGCGATCCGGATCGTCCCGCGAAAGCCGATTCCGCGCTTCTTCAGCTCCGAGACCAGGAGTCCGATCATCTTGTCGGTCGACGAGCTCTCGCCGTCGCTGCGCTTCAGGCTGCAGTTGATGGCGATGGCGGTGAGAGTCATTGCGGGCCTTTCGGGGGATGGCTGTCTCCTGCAGACGCCCGGGTCGCCGGGCCGGTTCCCGCCGGGCCCGCGCTCAGGCTGGATCGACATTCAGGCGGGGCCTCAATCTCCCTCTCCCCACCGGGGAGAGGGGTGGAAAGCGCGTCAGCCCTCCAAAATTCGACACGCCCTATGGCAGTGAGTGTTTGGATGGCGTTTGTTTTCGTCATGCCGGACTTGATCCGGCATCCACCTTTCTTCCTCCGCCCGTCGCGCAAGGAAGGTGGACCCCGGATCAAGTCCGGGGTGACGATTCCGGCCAAGGGAATGAGCTCCGGGCAAATGGCGGCGCGGCGCGCAGCGCAAGGTCGGCCGCCGGCCTCTCGGCGGTAAGTCGGGGCCGGCATCCGTGCTTGCGGATGCCGGCCCCGCCCCCGTTACGCAACTGGAGGGGCCCGTCCGGGCCGGCGCGCGACATACATCGTCGACTCCGCGCCGGCCGTGGAGGGCTGGCGCGCCTTTGCCCGATTCGCGATGATGAGCGTCTGAACGGGCCTGACAGACGAGGTTAAGCTGGAGCCGGCCGGGGCCCGCCGGTCAGGATCTCCCGGCGATCTTCCGGTCCACCGCCGCGACGGCGGCGGCGATCGCCTCGTCGACTCCCATCGCGCTGGTGTCGAGCAGGACCGCATCGTCGGCCATGATGAGGGGCGCGGCGGCACGGTTGCTGTCGCGCTCGTCGCGGGCGCGGATGTCGAGGAGGACGTCCGCTTCGTGGACGGCGAGGCCCATTCGGGTCAGCTCCTCGAAGCGGCGGCGGGCGCGGACCTCGGGGCTTGCGGTGACGAAGAGCTTGGCGTCGGCCCCGGGGGCGATGATCGTGCCGATGTCGCGGCCGTCGAGGACGGCGCCGCCGGGCTGGGCGGCGAAGTCGCGCTGGCGCTCGGCGAGGGCGGAGCGGACCAAAGGGTAAGCGGAGATTCGCGAGGCGATCCCGCCGGCGGCCTCGCTCTTCAGCTCCGGGTCGGCGAAGTCGGTCTGCGAGAAGTCGCAGGCGCGGGCGGCGGCGAACTCGCTGTCGGGATCGCCGCCGAAGCGGAGCAGGTTGAGAGCGACCGCCCGGTAGAGCAGGCCGGTGTCCATGTGCGGCAGGCGGTAATGGCGGGCGATCGCCTTGGCGATCGTGCCCTTGCCGCTGGCGGCGGGTCCGTCGACGGCGACGATCATCGGGCGAGGCTTTCGAGGAGGGCGGCGAAGCCCGGGAAGCTGGTGTCGGCGCAAATCATGTCGGCGACCGTTACCGGCTGGCGGCAATGGAGGCCAGCCACGGCGAAGCTCATCGCGACGCGATGGTCGAGCCGCGGGTCGATCGCCGCTCCGCCGGGGAGCGGATCGCCGCCGCTGCCGTCGATCCTCAGCCCGTCCCCTTCTTCCTCGACCCGGGCGCCGATCGCGGCGAGGCCCGCGGCCATGGCGGCGAGCCGGTCCGATTCCTTGAAGCGGAGCTCGCCGAGGCCGCTCGCGCGGGTGGAGCCCCGGGCGAAGGCGGCGGCGACGAACAGGATCGGATATTCGTCGATCGTCCGCGGCGCCATTTCGGGCGGGATTTCGATCCCGCGCAATAGCGAGTGGCGGACGAGGAGGTCGGCGACCGGCTCGCCGCCGGTCTCGCCCGGGTTCGAGAAGCCGAGGTCGCCGCCCATCTCGCGCAGAAGCTCGAACAGGCCGGTCCGGGTCGGGTTCGTCCCGACCCCCTCGATGATGAGCTCGGAGCCGGGGACGAGGAGGGCTGCGACGGCGAGGAAGGCGGCGGCGGACGGGTCGCCGGGCACGGCCAGCGAGCGCGGCTCGAGCTCGGCCTCGCCGCGAAGCGCGATCTCGCCGCCGCCGACCTCGATCCCGGCCCCGAACAGCCTCAGCATCCGCTCGCCATGGTCGCGGGTCGCCACCGGCTCGACGATCCGGGTGATCCCGGGCGTGTTGAGGGCGGCGAGGAGGAGGGCCGATTTCACCTGGGCGGAGGGCACCTCCATGCGGTGGGTGAGCGGTACGGCGGGGCAGAGGCCGCGCACCGTCAGCGGCAGGCCGCCGCCGCTCGTCGCGACCTCGGCTCCGATCCGCCGGAGCGGCCCGGCCAGCCGCTCCATCGGCCGGCCCGACAGCGAGGAGTCGCCGGCGAAGGTCGCGGCGATCGGGTGGGAGGCGACGAGGCCCATCAGCAGCCTGGCCGAGGTGCCGCTGTTGCCCAGGTCGAGCGCGCCCTCGGGCTGGAGAAGGCCGCCGCTGCCGACCCCGTCGACCGTCCAGGCGGCGCCGTCGCGGCCGATCCGGACGCCCATCGCGGAGAGCGCCGAGGCGGTCGAGCGGACGTCGCCGCCTTCCGAGAGGCCTTCGAGCCGGCTTCGGCCGCGGGCCATGGCGGCGCAGATCAGGGCGCGGTGCGAGATCGACTTGTCGCCGGGGACGCGGATCGTTCCGCGCAGCGGGCGGGAGGCTCCAAAGGCCGACGGCCGGGGCCCGGTCTCCATCGGCCTTGGCTTTTGACAGCGGGCATCCCATGTGGCAAGCGCGCCGAATCCGGTCGGAAGCGGCCGCCTAATCCAATTTCTCAGTGGAGTAATTTCACCGATGGTGAAGCCTGAATGGGGCACCAAGCGCACTTGCCCCAAGTGCGGCACGCGCTTTTACGATCTCGGCAAGGAAGATCCGGTGACCTGCCTCGCCTGCGGAGTCGCCTGGGATCCGGAGCCCGTGCTCAAGTCCAAGCAGCCCCTGCCGTTCGACGCGCCCAAGAAGGAGGTGGTCGTCGACGAGAAGGAGGATGCCGACCTCGCCGCCGAGGATCTGGTCATCGACGAGGATGCCGAGGAGAATCCGGACGACGAGGTCGATCTCGGCGGCGACGACGATATCGGAGTGCCCGGGGCGGGGGACGACGACGAGGAGGTTTAACCTTCTTGCCAACGGGCGGCGCCGCCCCTAAATCCGGCGCCGCGGCCGCCCTCCCAGGGGCGGCGAAAAGGTTCGGGGCCGTAGCTCAGCTGGGAGAGCGCTGCAATGGCATTGCAGAGGTCAGGGGTTCGATCCCCCTCGGCTCCACCAGCCTTCGCCGCTGCGCGGCTTCGGCTGGCAAGCCAGCCGGGGCCAGCAGGGTGAAGGCTGCCCGCCGAAGCTCCGAAGGAGCGTAGGAGGGCTACCGGCGTATGAACTACGTCTACATCCTGCAAAGTCTCGGCTGTCCCGATCAATTCTACACCGGCCTGTGCAAGGACGTGCAGGCACGCCTGGAGGCTCACAATGCCGGCCAGTCCCCATACACCGCCAAATACAAGCCGTGGCGGCTCCTTTCCTGCCATTGGTTCGAGCGAGCCGAAACAGCGGCCGCCTTCGAGCGCTATCTGAAAAGCGGCTCCGGCAGGGCCTTCGCCCTTAAGCGCCTTCGCTAGCGCGGCCCCGTCATCACCGCGATCCGGGTCCTGGCGCCGATCCGGCTGATCGTCACCATGGCGCCGCGCTCGCCGTCGCGGGCGACCGAGATCAGGCCGCCCGCGGCGTTGGCCGTGTCGGCCCGGACCGGGATGCCCGCCTTCCGGAAATGCTCGCGGTAGAAAGCGGCGACCTCGTCCGGGCTGGCGTCGGTCTCGCTCGCCGTCGAATTGCCCGAGCGGCTGTCGGTTCCCGGCGCTCCGAGATTGGGGATTTCGACGGGCGTCGACCCGGGGAAATCGGGCACGAGGCCGGCGCGGGCGGCGTGCGTTCCGGCGCTGGGGCCGGCGCCGGCGGAGGCGTTCCCGTCCGGGGCTCCGCTCTGCCCGCACGCGTACAGCAATAGAGCGCCCAGCATCGTCGAATGTTTCATGGCTGCCTCTCCATCGAAGTCTCTGCTTCGGAGTTCATGGATTCCGGCTTTCGCCGGAATGACGGGTCAGGTCGCCACCGTCACCAGGTGGCAGCCATCCTCCTTCTCGTCGAACGCGATCCTCACGTCGAGGAAGTTCGCGATCACCGCCGCGGCCGTGCGGCTGTGCTTCGACGGGCTCACCGTGGTGAAGCTTCCCCCGCCCGCCAGGGCCATGGGCAGGAGCAACTGGTCGGCCAAATAGGGGCCTGCCACCGCGTTCGAGGCGAGGTAGCCGGCCATCCGCTTCGCCGCTTTCTCGCCGACCGTCTGGGCGGGGACTCCGAGCTGGCCGAAGCCGCTGACGAGCTCGGTGGCGCCGTCGAAGGCGGCTTCGAGCATGAGGATGTTGCCGGGGCCCTGGCGCTCGGGGAGCTGCTCGATCTTCAGGGCCTCCTCCGGCCAGCCCAGCACCTGCTCGACCGCCGCCAGCTCGCGGACGGCGATCTCGCCGGGCAAAGCGGCGACGAGGGCCCGGGCGAGGACCGAGCGGGGCTCGCCGCGCTCGAGGAGGTCGAGGCGGGTCAGGCGGGAGCAGGGCTCGATCCCGACCTCGATGCGGCCGCCGCCGGCCGGATAGAAGCCGGGGCGGACGAGCCTCGCGGTCACGCGCGGGCCCATCCGGTTGAGGATCGGCAGGAACACCCGCTCGAGGAAGTCGAAGGGCGGCGCGTGGATATTGTGGGTGCCGCCCTCGAGGACGAGCGACGAGGGGGCGTCGGCCAGGATCAGCGGCGGGAGGATGGTCTGGAGGACGAGGCTGGTGCTTCCGGCGGTGCCGACGGCGAATCGGTGCTCGCCGGGCTTCACCTTGCCGGGCGTGAAGGTCAGCTCGGAGGCCCCGACGGCGAGCGCCTCGCATTCGGCGCCGCCGATCGCGCACGCCGCCTCGACCGCGGTGACATGCTGGCGCATGACCCCGGGGCGGGAGCGGTTGGCGCGGATCTTCTCGATCCGAAAGGGGCGGCCGGTGACGAGCGACAAGGAGAGCGCGGTGCGCAGCACCTGCCCCCCGCCCTCGCCGTCCGAGCCGTCGATGACGATCATGATGATACTCCAGGGATGGGTGC
>DASQJV010000382.1:0-4788 GCA_035630855.1 Allosphingosinicella sp.
ACCTCCCCGAACTGGAGCGGCTGGTCGACGACGCGATCGTCGAGATCGAGAATATCGTCCGCCACATGCGCATGGGCAAATCGGCCTATCAGGCGGCGATCGACGCCGCCGACGAGATCGGCCTGGCCGTCGTCGCGACGACCTTCTCGATCGTCGCGGTGTTCATGCCGGTCGGGCTGATGCCGGGAGTCTCGGGCCAGTTCTTCAAGAATTTCGGCTTCACCGTCGTCGCCGCGGTGCTGACCAGCCTCGCCGTGGCCCGGCTGATCACTCCGCTCGCCGCCGCTTACTTCCTCAAGGCCAAGGGCCGGGCCAGCCACGGCGAAGGCTGGCTGATGGACCGCTATGTCGGGATGCTGCGCTGGTCGCTGAGGAACCGCTGGTGGACGATGATGATCGGAGTGGTCGCCTTCGTCGCCACCATCTTCTCCTTCGCGACCCTGCCGATGACCTTCCAGCCGCCGCTCAACCTCGACTTCAGCCAGGTCCAGATCGAGATGCCGCCGGGCTCGACCCTGGAGCGGACCGGAGTGGTGGCGAACAAGGTGACGCGCCTGCTGCGCTCGAAGCCGGAGGTCGAGAACGCTTTCGCCGACGTCGGCCCGACCAGCGCCGAGCTGTTCATCACCCTGAAGCCGGACCGCGAGCGGACCAGCGTCGAGTTCGAGCGCGCCTACGCGCCCGAGCTCCAGGCGATTCCCGACGCCCGGATCAACTTCCAGTCGCAGGCCGGCGGCGGCAGCGGCCGCGACCTCGACATCACCCTCGTCGCCGACGACCCGGCCAGGATGCAGCAGGCGGCCGAGAAGATCATCGCCGAGATGCGCCGGCTCCCCGAGATCAGGGCGCCGCGGATCAACGGCGAGCTGCAGAGGCCCGAGATCACCATCACCCCGAGGCTCGACCTCGCCGCCGACCTCGGCGTGACGACGGCGGCGCTCAGCCAGACGATCCGGATCGCCACGCTCGGCGACATCGACCAGAACAGCGCCAAATTCTCGCTCTCCGACCGACAGGTTCCGATCCGAGTCACACTCCCCCAATCCTCCCGCCGCAACGTCTCGACGATCGAGAATCTGCCGGTGCCGACGGCCAATGGCGGATCGGTGCCCCTGAAGCACGTCGCGGAGATCAGCTTCGGCGCCGGCCCGAGCCAGGTCAAACGCTACAACCAGCGCCGGCGCACCGCGATCGGCGCCGACCTCGCGCCGGGGGTCGTCACCAGCGACGCGATGAAGAAGATCGAGGCGCTGCCGTCGGTCCGGAACCTTCCCGAGGGGGTCGAGAAGGTCGAGGTCGGCGCCGCCAAATGGCAGGCGGAGCTCGTCCAGAACTTCATCCTGGCGGTCATCGCCGGGGTGTTCCTCGTCTTCGCGGTCCTGGTCCTGCTCTACAAGAGGGTGCTTCCGCCCTTCGTCAACATGGGCTCGCTCCTGCTCGCCCCGCTCGGCGGGGCGCTCGCGCTTCACATCACCGGCAACCCGATGTCGCTGCCGGTGATGATCGGGATCCTCATGCTGCTCGGGATCGTCGCCAAGAACTCGATCCTGCTCATCGACTTCGCGATCGAAGAGATCGGCAAGGGCGTTCCCAAGGACGAGGCGATCGTCGACGCCGGCCACAAGCGCGCCCAGCCGATCGTCATGACGACGGTGGCGATGGTCGCGGGCATGCTTCCCATCGCCATGTCGTTCACCGGCGACGGCAGCTGGCGGGCGCCGATGGGCGTGGTCGTGATCGGCGGGCTCGTCCTGTCGACGATCCTGACTCTGGTCATCGTTCCCGCGGGCTTCAGCCTCGCCGACAGCTTCGAGCAATGGCTGGGCAGGCGTCTCGGCCGGGTCCTCAGCTACCGGCCCGGCGACGACGACGAGCGGCCCGCGCCGCAGCCGGCCGAGTGAACCATCGCGCGCCGCGGGGATTGGGAGCGCATGGTCCCCGCTGAAGCGCCCCGCCACGGCATACGCGAGATGCGGATCATCGCCACCGGGATGCTGGTGGCGATGGCCGCGGTGTTCGTCGCCGCCAATCATTGGGACGAAGCTTATCCCTCGCTCGGCTTCGTCAAGGCCTTCGCCGAGGCGGCGATGGTCGGCGGGCTCGCCGACTGGTTCGCGGTCACCGCCCTCTTCCGCCATCCGCTCGGCCTGCCGATCCCGCACACCGCCATCATCCCGCGCAACAAGGACCGGATCGGGGCGACCCTGGCCTCCTTCCTCCGCGACAACTTCCTGATCCCCAGGGTGGTGGCCCGGCGGATGCGCAACGTCGACATCGCCGGAGCGATCGGCCGCTTCCTCGCCAACCCGCCGCCCGAGGGCCGGCTGAGACAGGGCGGCTCGAGGCTGATCGCCGACCTGCTCGAGGCGCTCGACCAGGAGCGGCTCGGCGGGATGGTCAAGTCCGCGGTCGCCTCGCGGATGCGGACCCTCGAGGTCTCGCCTCTGATCGGCCAGACTCTCGAGGCGGCGATCACCGAGGAACGCCACATCCCGATCCTCGACGGAATCGTCACCTGGGCCGGGCGGACCCTCGACGCCAACGAGGATCTCATCCGCAAGATGGTCCACGACCGCGCCGGGATGATCATGCGCCTCTCCGGCCTCGACGAGAAGCTGGCCGACGGCATCGTCGACGGCCTGAGGCGGCTCACCATCGACATGGCGATCGACCCCGCCCATCCCCTGCGCGCCAAGGCGGAGGAGGCGCTCGCGGCGCTGGCCTGGGACATGCGCTACGATCCCGAGATGCAGGGCAAGGTCGAGGGCTGGAAGAACGAGATCATCGCCAACAAGGCGGTGACCGACTGGCTCGGCGGCCTCTGGGAGAACAGCCGCGCGGCGCTGCTTCGCGCCGCCCGGGATCCGGAGGCGGCGATGGCCGGCCGGTTCGGCGAGGCCCTGAAGCAATTGGGCGAGACCCTTCAGCAGGACGGCCGGCTCAACAAGGCGATCAACCAGTTCGCCCGGCGGATGGCGGTCGGCACCGCCGCCACCTACGGCAGCGGGATCGTCACTTTGGTCTCCGACACGGTGCGGGGCTGGGACGCCCGGACGGTGACCGGTCGGCTCGAGAATGCGGTCGGTCGCGACCTCCAATATATCCGGATCAACGGCACTTTGGTCGGCGGGCTGGTCGGGCTGATCATCCACACGGTGGAGGTGCTGGGCTGACCGTCGCCCCAGCGGAGGCCGGGGCCCCGGGGGGTGAAGGCCGCCGTGCTTTTCAACTGCCGTCCACTGCCGTCCCATGGAGTGACTGTCACTTAGGACCCCTCCTAAGTGACAGTCACCGCGGACCTGACCTCGATCTCGGCGCCCATCCGGTTGAGCTCGGGGACGTGCATGTAGCGATTCTCGAAGATCGTCTCTGTGAGCAGGCTGGTGCCCTCGGCGAGGATCAGCATCGCCATGAACTGGGAGCGGTGACTGTCACTTAACTGGGAGCGGGTGACTGTCACTTAGGTTTTTCCTCAGTGACAGTCACTGCAAGTCTGCTTGTCGAAGCCCTCTCCTTCGCGATTCTCCGATTACCGAAGTGAAGGGCTTCGACAGGCTCAGCCCGAACGGAAGGAGTTCACCTTCCCACTAGCCGATCAGCCGTCACTCGCCCGCTCGACGTCGGCGCCGACCGCCTGGAGCTTCTCCTCGAGCCGCTCGTAGCCTCGGTCGAGATGGTAGACTCGGTGGACCTGGGTCTCGCCCCGGGCGGCGAGGCCGGCGAGGACCAGGCTCATCGAGGCGCGAAGGTCGGTCGCCATCACCTCGGCGCCGACCAGCCCCTCGACCCCGCGGACCACCGCCGAGCGGCCGCGGACCTCGATCTCGGCGCCCATCCGGTTCAATTCGGGGACGTGCATGTAGCGATTCTCGAAGATCGTCTCTGTGAGCAGGCTGGTGCCCTCGGCGAGGGTCAGCATGGCCATGAACTGGGCCTGCATGTCGGTCGGGAAGGCGGGGTAGGGGGCGGTCGAGATGGAGAGGGGCTTGAGGGCGCCGTCGGCGGTGACCCGGACCCCGTCGGCGGTGTCCTCGACGATCAGGCCGGAGTCGCTGAGGCCGGAGAGGATCGACGGCATCGTCTCCTTGCGGGCGCCGACCAGCTCGAGCGAGCCGCCGGTGATTCCCGCCGCGCAGGCATAGCTTCCGGCCTCGATCCGGTCCGCCATCACGGCATAGGTGGCGCCGTGGAGGCGGTCCTTGCCGCGGATGGTGAGCGTGTCGGTGCGAAGGCCCTCGATGTCGGCGCCCATCGCGATCAGGCATTTGGCGAGGTCGGTGATCTCGGGCTCGCGGGCGGCGTTCTCGATCACAGTCTCGCCATGCGCGAGGACGGCGGCCATCAAGGCGTTCTCGGTCGCGCCTACCGAGACGAAGGGGAAGGTGATCGTGCCGCCCTGGAGGCCGCCCTTGGGCGCCTTCGCCCGGACGTAGCCGGCGGCGACCTCGATCTCCGCGCCGAGCGCTTCCAGCGCCTTGAGGTGGAGGTCGACCGGCCTCATCCCGATCGCGCAGCCGCCGGGCAGCGACACGGTCGCCTCGCCGGCCCGGGCGACGAGCGGTCCGAGGACGAGGATCGAGGCGCGCATCTTGCGGACGATGTCGTAGGGGGCGACGGTCGAGGTCAGCTTGGAGGCCCGAAGGGTCATCACCCGGCCATATTCGTCCGCTCGGGCGCCCTCGACGGTGGTCGAGACGCCGAGCTGGTTGAGGAGATGGCCGAAGCTGTCGACGTCGGCGAGGCGGGGCAGGTTCCTGAGGGTCAGCGGCTCGTCGGTGAGCAGGGCGC
>DASQJV010000383.1:0-7322 GCA_035630855.1 Allosphingosinicella sp.
CGGCGTGTCTTTCGGGTGCGGATATCGAGATACTCTGCGCCAATGGCGGCGGAGAAACGGTGGAGACGACTCGGATCTACGAGCTTCTGCCGAAGGGATTCGGCCCGGAGAATCTGAAGGACGCCGGCTGACTTGCCTCCCTGCCGCGAAGCGGTGGGGAGGGGGACCACACGAAGTGTGGTGGAGGGGTAGCTGCCGCCGAATCAGAGGTCCAAGCGCGCGACGGCGAAGGCCTGCGCCAACTACCCCTCCACCACCTTCGGTGGTCCCCCTCCCCATCTTCGATGGGGAGGCAATATCAAGCCAGCTTGATCTCCCTCAATCGCTCCTGGAGATATTCGTCGGCGGTGCAGGTCGGCCATTTCGGCTGCTCGCCGGCCGGCACCGTGCCCGGCAGCGCCTCGATGACGAAGTCGGAGCGGAAGTGGAGGAAGAAGGGCATCGAGTAGCGCGAATGGCCGAAGCGTTCGCGCGGCGGGTTGACGACCCGGTGCGAGGTCGAGCGGAGGCGGCCGTTGGTGAGGCGCTGGAGCATGTCGCCGATGTTGACGACGAGCTCGCCCGGCTTCGGCGACACCGGGATCCACTGGCCTTCCTTGGTGAGCAGCTCGAGCCCCGCTTCCTCGGCGCCGAGCAGCAGGGTGATGGTGTTGATGTCCTCATGCGCTCCGGCCCGGATATGGCTCCCGGGCTCCCCCTCGATCGGCGGGTAATGGAGCAGCCGGAGGACCGAATTGCCGTCGCGGACCGAGTCGACCAGATATTCCTCCTCGATCCCGAGGTAGCGGGCGACGGCCCTCAATATCTTGACCCCGGTGCGGTCGAGCGTGTCGTAAAGCTCGAGCAGGGTGTCGTGGAAGCTTTGGACTTCCTCCGGCCAGACATTGTCGGGCATCGGGCCGCGGAACGGATGGCCTTCGGGAAGCTCGCGGCCGACGTGCCAGAATTCCTTGAGGTCGTGGGCCTTGTGGCCCTTGGCGGTCTCGATCCCGAACGGCGTGTAGCCTCGGGCGCCGCCTCCGCCGGGGATGTGATAGCCCCGCTTCACCGCGTCCGGCAGAGCGAAGAAGGCCTTCGCTTTCTCCTCGGCGCGCCGGATCAGCTCCTCGGGGATGCCGTGGTCGGCGATGATGGCGAAGCCATATTCCTCGAAGCTCCGGCCGAGCTCCTCGGCGAAGGCTTGGGGGTTGGAGTCGGACTCGGTCAGCGAGACCGAGGCGATCGGGCGGGGTTCTGAGAGCGTGGCCATAAGGGGCTTTTACCGACAATCGGTTAGCCCGTCACCCCGGCCTTCGCCGGGGCGACTCGGTCAGGGCAGCAGAAGCCCCGCCAGCGCCGCGCTCATCAGATTGGCGAGCGAGCCGGCGATCAGCGCCTTGATCCCGAGCCTGGCGATGGTCGGACGCTGGTTGGGGGCGAGGTTTCCGGTCACCGCCATCTGGATGGCGATCGAGCTGAAATTGGCGAAGCCGCAGAGCGCGAAGGTGACGATCGCCCGGCTCCGGTCGCTCAGAGTCCCGGCCGGCAAAGCGCCGAGGTCGATGAAGGCGACGAACTCGTTCAGCACCACCTTGGTCCCGAACAGGCCTCCGGCGGTCCCCGCCTCGTTCCACGGCACCCCGATCAGGAACATGACCGGAGCGAAGATGGTGCCGACGATCTGCTGGAAGCTGAGGTCCGGATAGCCGAACCAGCCGCCGACCCCGCCGAGCAGGCCGTTGGCGAGCGCGACCAGGGCGACGAAGGCGAGCACCATCGCTCCGACCGCGACGGCGAGCCGGACTCCGGTCTGGGCCCCCTGGGCGGCGGCCATGATGATGTTGGCGGGCTGCTCGCCTTCCTCGAAGGTCTCGGCGACGTCGATCTTCTGCTCGACCGGCGCCTCAGCGCCCTCGAGCGGAAGCTCGTCCGCCGGCGCCGGCTCGTCCGGCATGATGATCTTCGCCATCAGGATCCCGCCCGGCGCCGACATGAAGGCGGCGGCGAGCAGATAGGGGAGATAGTCGTTGCCGAGAAGGCTCGCATAGGCCGCGAGGATGGTTCCGGCGACTCCGGCCATTCCGACCACCATCAAGGTGAAGAGCTGGGAGGCGGGGAGGGCGGCCAGATAGGGCCTGACGACCAAGGGCGATTCGGACTGGCCGACGAAGATGTTGGCGGCGGAGCCCAGCGATTCGACCCTGCTGATCCCGGTGATCCAGCCGATCGCACCGCCCACCCAGCGCACGACCCGCTGCATGATCCCGAGATAATAGAGGATCGCGACCAGGGCCGCGAAGAAGACGATCACCGGCAGAGCCGCGATCGCGAAGGTGTTGGCGAGCGGGTTGCTGGCGGCCGGCCCGAACAGGAACTCGGTGCCCTTGTTGGCATAGCCGAGAAGGTTGGCGACTCCGCGGGACATGGCGGCGATCCCCGCCCGGCCCCATTCGGTCTTGAGCACGAGGATCGCCAGGCCCGCCTGCAGGGCGAAGGCGGCGGCGACGACGCGCAGCCGGATCGCCCGCCGGTTGGACGAGAGCAGGAAGGCGATGGCCAGGATCGCGGCGATCCCCGCGAGCCCCATCAATATGCGGTTGAAGTCCCCCATTCGTCCCCCCTCACCAGACCATCTTGCGCTCGCCGGCCGCGATGGCCTCGTCGAGCCGGTCGATTGTTTCGCCAATGTCGTCGCCGACGAGCAGCTGCGCCCGCCGGGCCGGCGACATGAACCCGCTCATCGTGGCCGTATCGAGGAAGCCGATCAAGCCGTCCCAGAAGCCCGACACGTTGAGGAGGGCGAACGGCTTGGCGTGGTAGCCCAGGGCGTTCCACGTCCAGGCCTCGAACAATTCGTCGAACGTGCCGATCCCGCCGGGCAGAGCGACGAAGGCGTCGGTCAGCTCGGTCATCTTCGCCTTGCGCTCGTGCATCGAGGTGACGGTGTGGAGCTCGGTGAGGCCGGTATGGGCGACCTCCAGGTCGACCAGCGCCTGCGGGATCACGCCATAGGCCTCGCCGCCGGCCCCAAGCACCGCGTCGGCGACAACGCCCATCAGACCGCGATGCCCGCCGCCGTAGACCAGGGCGATGCCGCGCCGGGCCATCTCCTCGCCGGTGGCCCGGGCGACCTCGGCGAAGGCGGGGTCGGAGCCCATGCTCGACCCGCAATAGACGGCGAGGCGCTTCACAAGCCCTCCACCAATTCCCTGAGCCCGGCCTCGGGCCGGGCGCCGACGTGGGAGATGACCTCGGCCGCGGCGACGGCGCCGATCCTCAGCGACTGCTCCAGGCTCCGGCCCTGGGCCTGGCCGACGAGGAAGCCGGCGGCGAACAGGTCGCCGGCCCCGGTCGTGTCGACCACCGGCCGGCCGATCCTGGCGATCGGGACCTCGACCCGGCGGCCGCCTTCGACCGCGACCGCGCCGTCGGCGCCGCAGGTGACGACGAGCAGCGGCACCTTGCCGCGGATCGCCTCGACCGCCCGGTCGCGGTCGGGCAGGTCGGCGAGCTCGCGTATCTCGTTCTCGTTGGCGAACAGAAGGTCGATCGCGCCCGCCTCGATCATCGCCATCATCTCGGCCCGGTGAGGCGCGATGCAGGCGATGTCGGACAAAGTGAAGGCGACCTTCCGGCCGGCCTGGTGGGCGATGCCCATCGCCTCCTCCATCGCCGCGCGCGGGCCCCTGGAGCGCCACAGATAGGCCTCGAGATAGAGGATCGCCGAGCCCCGTATCTGCTCGGGGTCGAGCGCCTCGACGGTCAGCTCGTGGGCCGCTCCCCGGAAGGTGTTCATCGTCCGCTGGGCGTCGGGCGTGACGACGATCAGGCAGCGGCCGGTCGGAAGCCCTCCCTTGAGCGGCGGAGTCCGGAACTCGACTCCCAGCGCCCTGATGTCGTGGGCGAAGATGTCGCCGAGCTGGTCGTCGGCGATCTGGCCGACGAAGCCGGCCCGTCCGCCCAGCGCCGCGACCCCGGCCATCGTGTTCGCCGCCGAGCCTCCGCTGGTCTCCTTGGCCTGCGGCATCTTCGAGTAGAGCCGCCGCGCGCCCTCGGCGTCGAGCACCTGCATCGAGCCCTTGACCAGGGCCTCCTCGACCAGGAAGTCTTCGTCGACATGGGCGATGACGTCCACGATCGCGTCGCCGATGGCGAGGACGTCCAGGCGGTTTGCAGTCACGGC
Source organism: Allosphingosinicella sp. (assembly GCA_035630855.1). Taxonomy (GTDB): domain Bacteria; phylum Pseudomonadota; class Alphaproteobacteria; order Sphingomonadales; family Sphingomonadaceae; genus Allosphingosinicella. Next base: position 4,163 of record DASQJV010000383.1, read on the forward strand.
CGCACTGATGGCGGGAAGAGCGCCGGACGGAAAGCCCTTTTTGTCAGCCTGCCTCCCCATCGCGTCGCGATGGGGAGGCAAGTCTCGACGCTCCGTCCCAAACCGGTTACGCAGCCGTCATGTCGACACAAGCACCCGCGCCCGCCATCCCCCGCTCGCTCTTCGTCTACTCGATCATCTACGGCGGCATGGTCTGCATCGCCGGTGTGCTCGCCAACAAGCAGGTCGCGCTCGGCCCCCTCGGAGTCGAAGCCGGAATCTTTGCCTTCCTCCTGCTGGTGGTGATGTCGAGCGCGATCGCCGAACTGTTCGGAAAGGAGACGGCGAACCGGCTCGTCCTGATCGGCTTCGTCCCGCTCGTCCTCTCGATCCTGCTCGCCATCCTCGTCCTCGCCTTGCCGGCCGCGCACGACATGCCGGCGGACCGGCTCGGCGCCTTCAACACGATCATGGGCGGGACTCCGAGGATCTGGATCGCCGGGATCATCGCCTACGGAGTCTCGCAATTCCTCAACGTCACCATCTTCAGCGCGCTTCGGGGCAAGGGGGAGGGAGGGCTGATCTGGCTCCGTGCGGGGATCGCCGCGATCCTCTCGCAGATCGTCGACACCCTGCTGTTCATCACCATCTCCTTCTACGGCGAGTTCCCGATCACCGACCTGCTGGTCGGCCAGATGCTGGCGAAGGTGGTGCTTTCGGTCGTCCTGGTGCCGCCCCTGGTCTCGCTCGCCGTCGCCCTCGGCCGCCGCCTCGACGGCACTCCCGCCAGGCCTTGAACCTGATTTGTTCCGACTGCTTAATCAGACACTTAAGGGGCGGTGCGGCATCGCTGCAACCCATGAGGATTTTTTTGTCCGGGGGCCAAGTTTGAGTCTTCGAATCGTCCCGTCCGGGGTATAGCAGGCGCCGGGAAGAGGCGATTCGGCCTCCGAGGGGAATTAGCTATCATGAAGAAGCTCTCGCTGCTCTGGGCGACCACGGCGCTCGTCATGCCGGTCACGGCCTTCGCTCAGTCCACCGGTTCGCAGGACTTCGAGGAAGAAGAGATCGTCATCACCGGCACCCGGAACCAGGAGGTCGGTGGCATCCAGGCGCCCGACACCACCAAGGCGAAGGCCGCCCTGACCTCCGAGGTGATCGGCCGTCAGAATCCGGGCCAGACGATCCTCGACACGATCAACCTGATTCCGGGCGTCAGCTTCCAGAACAACGACGCCTACGGCTCGTCGGGCGGAACGCTCAACATCCGCGGCTTCTCGGCCGACCGCATCTCGCTCACCGTCGACGGCATCCCGCTCAACGATTCGGGCAATTACGCGATCTTCTCGAACCAGCAGTTCGATCCGGAGATCATCGGCGAGGTCAACGTCAACCTCGGCACCACCGACGTCGACAGCCCGACCGCCTCGGCGGCCGGCGGCACCGTCAACTACCGCACCATCGTCCCGAGGAAAGAGATGGGCGCGATGGTCTCGGCCTCGATCGGCGATTTCGATTTCCACCGCCTGTTCGGGATGATCGAGACGGGCAGCTTCACGCCCTGGGACACCCGCGCCTTCGTCTCCGCTTCCTATGCCAAGAACGACAACCCGTTCAACAATTACGGGAAGGTCTACAAGCAGCAATATAATGCGAAGATCTACCAGCCGGTCGGCACCAATGGCGATTTCGTCGCCCTCGCCGGCCACTACAACCAGAACCGCAACAACTTCTTCGGCTCCGCGCCGCTTCGCCAGGACCTGACCAGGGTCGTCGGCGGAGTGACCGTTCCGCGCCTCGTCGGGACCCAGGCGAACAACCGCTATCCCACCAACAATGACGAGCGCGAATATCTGCTCAACTTCCCCTGCCTCGTCGACACTCCCCAGGCGGGAGTCGCCGACGCTCCGGCGCCGTCCTCCGATCCGCGTCCGGGCGCGATCTTCACGGCCGACCCGCAGGCCAATTACGGCAGCTGCGGAACCGAGTTCGACCGGCGCTACAACCCGTCGAACACCGGCAACATCCGCATGGCCTCGCGCTTCACCTTCGGCGACTTCACCCTGACCGTCGATCCGAGCTATCAATATGTGAAGGCGAACGGCGGCGGCACCGTCACCGGCGACGAAGGGCTTCGCGACATCAACCCCATCGATCCGCCCGGGTCGGAAGGCGCCGTCGCCACGACCGCCGAATGCCGCGCCAATCCGCTCACGGCGGCGCGCACCTGCGTTGCGGGCTATCTCGGCGGCTCGCCCTTCTTCGGCCGTGACATCAACGGCGACGGCGACGCGCTCGACCGCGTCACCGTCCTCGCCCCGAGCCAGACCCAGACCCACCGCTTCGGCCTGATCGCCGGCGTGCGCTGGGACATCAACGAAGACCATGCGGTCCGCGCCGGCTACACGTTCGATCGCGCCCGCCACCGCCAGACCGGCGAGGTCGGCCTGCTCCTTCCCAATGGCGAGCCCGTCGACGTCTTCGCCATCAACGTCGCCCAGGCGGACGTGAACGGGGTCAACCTCCAGAAGCGCGACCGTCTCTCCTACGCGATCCTCCACCAGATCTGGAGCGAGTATCGCGGCGAGTTCGTCGACGGCCGGCTGGTCGTGAACGCGGGCCTTCGCCTTCCCTTCTTCAAGCGCGACCTCAACAATTTCTGCGCCGCAAGCTCGCCGACCTTCGTCGAGTGCTTCGGCCGGGACGATCCGCGTTACGCCACCTATGCGGCGCTCAACCCGACGGTTCAGGGCCCGCAGCAGCGCGTGTTCAAATATGACGCGATCCTGCCCAACGTCGGCTTCACCTTCGACGTGATGCCGCGGATGAGCGTGTTCGCCAACTACGCGAAGGGCCTGTCGGTGCCGAGCACCGACAATCTCTACAACGCCTTCTTCTTCGCACCCACTCAGGAGGGCGCCTCGCCCAACCCGGAGAAGACCGACAATTTCGACGTCGGCCTCCGCTACCGCGGTTCGCAGATCCAGGCCCAGCTCGGCGGATTCTTCAACCGCTACACGGACCGCACCGCCTCCGCCTTCGATCCGGAGCTCAACGCCAGCACGTTCCGCAACCTCGGCAAGGTCGATAAATACGGCATTGACGGCTACATTTCCTATCAGCCGATCAAGCAGCTGAACGTCTATCTGTTCGGGTCCGCGCTGAAGTCGGAGATCAAGGA
>DASQJV010000384.1:0-3427 GCA_035630855.1 Allosphingosinicella sp.
GAGGCGGATCAGGTCGCCGTTCTTCTGGACGATGCCGTGGGGGATGCCGCGCGCCTTGGCGAAGCGCGCCTGCTCGGCCATGTGGCGCATCTCGCCATGGACCGGGACGATGATCTCGGGGCGGATCCAGTCGTACATGGCGGCGAGCTCGGGACGGCCGGGATGGCCCGAGACGTGGACCGGCGCCTGCTTGTCGGTGATCATGTCGATATGCCGGGCGGCAAGCTCGTTCTGGATGCGGCCGATGGCGATCTCGTTGCCGGGTATCTGCTTGGAGGAGAAGACGACGAGGTCGCCCTCGCTGAGCTTGATCCTATGCTGGTCGAAGGCGATCCGGGCGAGCGCAGCCCGGCTCTCGCCCTGGCCGCCGGTGCCGATGATCATGACGTCGCGCCTCGGCAGGGACATCGCCGTCTCGAAGTCGATCGTCTCGGGGAAGTCGGTCAGATAGCCGACGCTCCGGGCCACCCTCAGGATGCGGTCGAGCGAGCGGCCGGCGACGCAGACCCGGCGGCCGGTATCCTGGGCGACCTTGCCCAAGGTGCTGAGCCGGGCCGCGTTGGAGGCGAAGGTGGTGACCAGCACCCTGCCCTCGGCCTCGCCGATCACCCGGTCGAGGCCCTCGCGGACCTGCTCCTCGGAGCCCGACGCCTCCTCCTGGAAGACGTTGGTCGAATCGCAGACCAGGGCGAGTATGCCCTCGTCGCCGACCCGGGTCAGCGCCGCGGCGTCGGCGGGGTCGCCGAGCTGGGGGAATTCGTCCAGCTTCCAGTCGCCGGTATGGAAGACCTTGCCGTAGGGCGTGTCGATGAGGAGCGCGTTGCCCTCCGGGATCGAATGGGCGAGCGGCACGAAGCGGAAGCCGAACGGGCCGATCTGCATCGTCCCGCCGATATCGATGATGTTGACCTTGATCTTGCGCTCCAGCCCCTCCTCCTGAAGCTTCTCGGCGATCAGTCCGGCGGTGAAGGGGGTCGCCCAGAGCGGCACTCCGAGATCGTCGGCGAGATAGGGGATGGCGCCGATATGGTCCTCATGGCCGTGGGTCAGGACCACCCCGAGCAGGTCGTCCCGCCGCTCCTCGATGAAGCTGAGGTCCGGAAGGACGAGCTCGACCCCCGGATAGGCCGGGTCGGCGAAGGTCATTCCGAGATCGACCATGATCCACTTGCCGTCGCAGCCGTAGAGATTGACGTTCATGCCGATCTCGCCCGAGCCGCCGAGCGCGAGGAAGAGCAGTTCTTTGCCGGGTTTCATTTCAATCCTTCAATTGCCTCCCTGCCGCGAAGCGGTGGGGAGGGGGACCGCCGAAGGCGGTGGAGGGGTGACCTGGCTCGGAGGCTGAGTTCGATCACCCCTCCACCAGCTTCGCTGGTCCCCCTCCCCATCTACGATGGGGAGGCAGATAAGCTCCGCCTGTACAGCAATCCGAGCCCCTGGATGGTCAGATCCGGCTCGATCTCGTCGAAGATGGCCGTGTGCCGGTCGAACAAAGTGGCGAGGCCGCCGGTCGCGACCACCTTCACGGGCCGGCCGATCTCGGCCTTCATCCGGGCGACCAGACCCTCCATCATCGCGACATAGCCCCAGTAGATGCCGATATGCATCTGGTCCTCGGTCGTCCGGCCGATCACCGAGAGATTGCCGTCGGGCGCCTCGATCGCGATCCGCGGCAGCTTGGCGGCGGCGGTGACGAGGGCGTCGAGCGAGAGGTTGATCCCGGGCGCGATGATGCCGCCCTTGTAGGCCCCCGAATAATCGACCGCGTCGAAAGTGGTGGCGGTTCCGAAATCGATGACGATCAGGTCGCCTTCGTGCAGGGCGTGGGCGGCGATCACGTTGAGCACCCGGTCGGCGCCGACGCTCCTCGGCTCGGCGACGTCGAGCTCGACCCCCCATTCCGCCCCCGCCTGGCCGGCGATCAGCGGCTCGACCTTGAAATATTTGGCGGCGAGAACCTCCAGATTGTGGGTCGCCCGGGGGACCACGGTCCCGATGATGACCGAGTCGACGACGTCGCGGGGAAGGCCTTCGAGCTCGATCAGCTGGTGAAGCCAGACCGCATATTGGTCCGCCGTCCGCCGCGGGTCGGTCGCGATCCGCCAGCGGGCGCGGATCGCTCCGTCCTCGAGCAAGGCGAAGACGATGTTGGTGTTCCCGGCATCGACGGCGAGCAGCATGGGGCTCCTCTAGCGGGGGGCCGACGGGTTGGCGAGGGGGATGGCCGCTAGATCAGGAAGACGTCGCCGGCGTGGATGACCTTCGAGGAGCCGTCCGGAAGCCTGAGCTTCAGGGCGCCGCTGTCGTCGAGGCCGTCGAACACGCCCTCGATCCTGGCGCCGCCGGCCGCGTGGGTCGACAAGGCGGTGCCGCGCGGGTGGGCGGCGGCCAGCCAGGCCTGGCGGACCGGAGCCACGCCCGCGTCGCGCCAGCGCGCCAGCCAGGCCGCGAAGCTCGAAGCGAGGGCATCGAGGAACCGGGCCGGATCGGGCGCTCCGCCGAGCATTCCCATGTTGATCGCCGGGCGCAGGATCCCGTCGGGATGGTCCGAGAGGTTGACCCCGAAGCCGACGACGACGGCGTCGCCTGTCCGCTCGAGCAATATCCCCGACAGCTTGGCTCCGGCGACGAGCAGGTCGTTGGGCCATTTGATCTCGATCGGCATGCCGGCGGCGACGAAGCGGCACGCGACCTCGTGAAGCGCCACCGCGGCGACCAGTGCCAGGGTCGGGGCCGGCGGATCGCCGGGGCGAAGGCGGACGAGGGTGCTGGCGTAGAGGTTTCCGGGCGGCGAGTGCCACTCACGACCCTGCCGGCCCCGCCCGCCCGACTGGCGCCCGGCCCGCAGCCAGACGCCCTCGGCGGCGCCGTCGCGGGCGAGCGCCGCCATGTCGTCGTTGGTGGACCCGGTCTCGGCGACCGTCCTTATGTCGATCATCGGCGCGCCGGACCCGGCTCAGACATAGCCGCCGTCCTTGGCGATGAGCAGGGCCTGGGAGAGGCTCCTGACCCCGAGCTTCTTCATCAGATTGGCGCGGTGGAGCTCGACTGTGCGGACGCTGAGGCCGAGGTCGTGGGCGACGACCTTGTTGGGAGCGCCGTCGGCGAAGGCGACGAGCACCTCCTTCTCCCGCCTGGTGAGGGTCGCCAGCGCCGAGATCCGCGACATCGGCTGGCTTTGGAGAAGAGCGAAGCCCTTCTCGACGGAGTCGAGCAGCTGGTCGACCCGGAAGGGCTTCTCGATGAAATCGACCACTCCCAGCCGCTCCGCCCGCGCGCCGTCGCGCACGTCGTTCGCCAGCGTCCAGGCGCGGTTGAGCGCGGCCGGCCCGAGGTAGTCCGGGTTCCAGGCCACGATGTCGCAGCTGGCGTGGCAGACGCCGCAGCCGATGCACTCGATCCCTGCATCGGCAGCCTGCCGCTTCGG
>DASQJV010000385.1:0-3274 GCA_035630855.1 Allosphingosinicella sp.
TGGGAAGATATGCAGCCGGACATGGGTGACCGGTATGTTGTGCTCGACGGGGACATAGATGCGGTCGTCGCCCTTCAGCGCCAGCCGCCCGGTAACCTTGGTCCAGCCGGCATCCTCGCCCGGAACCGCCTCGTCGCTCCGGCAGACCTCGACCTCGGCGCCGGGCGGATAATTGCCGGTGAAATGGCGGGTGTCGATCTCGAAGCCGGCGACGATCCCCTGGACTCCGAGCCGGACCACGCACCAGTCGTGCCCAGGGATCCGCTTACGCCGGCTCTCCCAGCCGTCCATCCACTTGCCGTTCGCATCATATTTGCCGGGGATGAAGACGGGTTCGGCGGGATCGATCAGCCGCGCCTTGTCGGCGAAGAAATCGTCGGTGGCGTAGACGACCTCGGCGCCCAGCCGGGGCTGGGCCAGGTCGACATGATGGCGCCGGAGCTCCTCAAACATGGTCATGCGGGGTTGAACGCCGCGAAGCGTTTCTCCGTTCGGGCTGAGCCTGTCGAAGCCCTTCCCCGCTCTTGCCTGGCGAGACAAAAGAAATGGGCTTCGACAAGCTCAGCCCGAACGGTGCTTCAACTGGACAGGTCCTATTCTGCATAGGGATGCGTGTCGCGCCAGTGGCGGGCGATGTCGATCCGGCGGCAGAACCAGACGTCCCGGTGGCCGAGCGCGTGCCTGAGGAACCGCTCCAGCCCGGCGAGCTTGCCCGGCCGGCCGGCGAGCCGGCAGTGGAGCCCGACCGACATCATCTTCGGCCTCTCCTCGCCCTCGGCGTAGAGCGTGTCGAACGTGTCGCGCAAATAGGAATAGAACTGCTCTCCGGTCTGCATGTTCGCGCTCGAAAAGCGCATGTCGTTGGTCTCGAGCGAGTAAGGGACGATCAAATGGCTCCGCCCGGCGACCTCGGTCCAGAAGGGCAGGTCGTCCGAATAATCGTCGGAATCGTAGAGGAAGCCGCCTTCCCCGGCGACGATCCGGCGCGTGTTGGGGCTGGTCCGGCCGGTATACCAGCCGAGCGGCCGCTCGCCGGTCAGCTGCCGGTGGACCTCGATCGCCCGCTCCATGTCGGCGCGCTCCTCGGCTTCCGGCACCCACTGGTAATTGATCCACCGCCAGCCGTGCGACGCGATCTCGTGACCCGCCTCGAGGAAGGCGTCGACCGCCGCCGGATTGCGCTTCATCGCCAGCGCCACCCCGAAGACGGTCACCGGCACCGCGAAGCGCTCGAACAGTCGAAGCAGCCGCCACACCCCGGCGCGCGAGCCATATTCGTAAATCTGCTCCATGCTCATGTGCCGGGCGCCCTGGACGGGCGCGGCATTGGCGATGTCGGACAGGAATACCTCCGAGGCCGGGTCGCCGTCGAGGACATTGGCCTCGGCGCCTTCCTCATAGTTGAGCACGAGCTGCACGGCGATGCGGGCGCCGCCCGGCCAGGCCGCGTGGGGCGGAGTCCGGCCGTAGCCGGTGAGGTCGCGGGGGTAGCTGCCTTCGGTCAAAATGGACCGCCTATCTCGTCATGCCGGGCTCGACCCGGCATCCACCTTTTCTTGCGCAACGGCTAGGAAGAAGGTGGACCCCGGGTCAAGCCCGGGGTGACGATTGAGGTTTGGGGCACGTCGGAGCAAAGAAGGCCATGCGCGACATGACCCCCGAGCCCCTGACCGCCGAAGCCTTCGCCTTGTTCGGAAAGGTCATCGAGGCCTCCGACGAAGCGGTGAAGCTCGACATCAACCAGGGCCATGCCGTCCGCTACGACCGGCTGGCCGAGGTGGATGCCAGGGACGGCGGCGGGGCCGGCGCGATCAGCCTGTTCCGGGCGCGTCCGCTCGCCGAGCTGGTCCTGAGGTCGTTCGAGCGACACCCGCTCGGAAGCCAGACCTTCGTTCCCCTGAGCGGCAGGCCCTATCTCGTCGCCGTCGCCCCGCCCGGCCACTTCGACCCCGCCGCGATCCGCCTGTTCCGGGCCGAAGGCCACCAGGGCGTCCATTACGACAAGGGCGTCTGGCACCATTTCCTGCTCGTCCTCGCCGAGAGCGACTTCCTCGTCGTCGACCGAAGCGGCCCGGGCGACAATTGCGAGGAGGTCGAGCTGGCCCCTGGCGACGAGATCCGAGTGGCCGGTTAACCGATCGGCAGGTCCGCGCGTCTCAGCCTCATCGAAGGAGATGCAATTGACCCAGGACCTCATCCTTATCGCCATGGCGACGGTCGTCGTCGCGGCGACGATCGCCATCGCGATCATCGCGCTTCGCCGCGAGAAGCTGCTGCGCGCCGGCCTGGCCGAGCGCGAGCGGTTGCTCGCGCGGATCGCCGAGCGGTTCGGCGACGCTCCGGAATTCGTCGCTTTCGCGTCCTCGGCGGAGGCGGAGCGGCTGTTCCAGACGACCGACGGCCCGACCGCCCTCGGCAGGCGCCTGCTTTCGCTGGTCGCCGCTTCGGTGGCGTTCCTCGCGGTCGGAGCCGCGTTCCTGATCAACAGCTTCGCGCCGCTCCCGAGCCCCGACATCAACTATGTCCGCGAGGCCCAGGAGGCGCGCTGGTGGGCGGTCATGTTCCTCGCGCTCGGCATCGGCCTCGGCGGCGCGTCGGCGATCTGCACCCGCCTCGCCCGCCGCTGGGGTCTCCTCCCCTGACCGATCAAGCGCGGTTCGCGGCCTTCGCGGCGATCTACGCCGACCAGCAGCGCCCGGTCTGGGCCTATCTGGTCCGGCTGGGCGCCACGAAGGCGACCGCAGAGGACCTTGCCCAGGAGGCATTTGTCAGATGGCTGAATCATTCGCACTGGGTGGACGAGCCGGCGCAGGCGCGGGCCTTCCTCTTCACCACGGCGACCCGGCTGCTGGTCAGCCGCTGGCGGCGCGAGAAAAGGCTCGTCTCCTGGGATTCGGCCCCGCCGGTCCAGCCGGTCGAGCCGGCCGCGGACGGGCTGATCTCGGGCGGCGCCTGGGCGGCCCTGACCCGGCGCGAGCAGCAGCTGCTCTGGCTCGCTCATGCCGAGGAGTTCAGCCATGCCGAGATCGCGAGGATGACCGGGCTCGCACCCGCCAGCGTCAAGGTCCTGCTGTCGCGCGCCCGGGCCCGGCTCAGGGCGAGCCTCACGCCCCGGGAGAGCGGCGATGACTGACCCCGTCGCCGGCTTCATCCGAAGCGACCGCGCGGCTTTGCTGGAGGCCGCTCCGCCGCCCCATGCCGCCCGGCTCTGGCACGAGGCGCGCCGCCGCCGCTCGGCCGCGCTCCGGCGGAGCCTGAGCCTCGCTGGGTGGCT
>DASQJV010000386.1:0-3187 GCA_035630855.1 Allosphingosinicella sp.
GCGACATGGACGCGGTGTTCGGCAACCGGGTCGAGGGGGTCATCGACCGCACCAGCGCCGAGAGCCACGTCTTCATCCCGGAAACCTATTTCCCGATCACGCCCAAGACCCGAATCGGCAAGCAATTCGTCCAGAGGCATCTCGGCCAGTGGATCGTCCCGGGCGGAATGAGCTTCGGCCCGATCCCGAAGGGAACGCCGATCGGCGCGCTCACCAATCTCAATCCGCGCGGCCCGGAGAATGACGATCACAAGGAGCAGCTGAGGGGCGACATCCACCAGCTCGAGCGCGTGATCGGGCTGATGAAGGCCATGGGCAGGATCTTCATCGGCATCAAGAACGATCCGCCCGCCGACGACAAGGCCACGCTGGCGCGCTTCGAAGGCGCCCGGCCATGGCTGAGGTCGCTCAGCAAGTGCCGCGACTTCGTCGTCAACCGGGGCCATTATTTCGGCACCGACCAGTTCGTGAACCGCGCCGGCCTGACCGAGGACGAGCAATGGTGGATCGGCAACGAGGCGCCACTCAGCAATCCGGACAAGGAAGCCCTGATCGCCTTCCTCAAGACCTTCTGATGGGGGACGGGTTCGACTGCGACTATATCGTCGTCGGATCCGGAGCAGGGGGCGGCACCGTCGCCGCGCGTCTCGCCGAAGCCGGGATGGACGTCGTCCTGCTCGAGGCCGGCGGCGATCCCGTCGCCGAGGGCGCGGAGGGTTTCCCCGGCGATTACAGCATTCCGGCCTTCCACCCGATGGCGTCCGAGAATCCGGCGATGGCCTGGGATTATTGGGTCGAGCATTATTCCGACCCGGCCGAGGCGGAGCGGGACTGGAAGCGCCGCGAGCGCGGCATCTTCTATCCCCGGGCGGGGACCCTCGGCGGCTGCACCGCGCACAACGCGATGATCTTCATCACTCCGCAGGATTCGGACTGGCGCGGAATCGCCGAAACGACCGGCGACGAGGGATGGGGCCCCGAGGCGATGGCCCTCTATCAGCGCAAGGTCGAGCAATGCCGCCATCGTCCGCTGCGACAGGTGCTCGCCGGGATGGGCTGGGACGGAAGCGGCCACGGCTGGGACGGCTGGCTGCCGGTCGAGCGCGCGATTCCGGCCCAGGCCTTTGCCGACGCGCCGATGCGCGAGATGCTGGAGAAGGGGGCCTGGGCGGCCAGCGAGAGCATTTCCGGGCCCTGGGCGGCTCTGAAGCGGCTGGTGCGCGGCAAGCTCGATCCCAACGACCGGTCGATGAACGGCAAGGCGGGCCTTTGCTACGCCCCGCTCGCGACCGACCGCCATTGCCGCTCCGGGACCCGCGAGCGGCTGCTCGGCGCCCGGGAGAAAGCGCGGGGACGCCTGCGGATAGAGCTCCACGCGCTGGTCACGCGCCTGCTGTTCGCCGAGGACGGAGGCGCGGCGGGGGTCGAGTATCGCAAGGGACGCCATCTCTACCGCGCCAGCCCGCTCAGCGGGCAGGCCGAGGAGGACGCCAAGACGGTCGCGATCCGGGCCCGGCGCGAGGTCATCCTCGCCGCCGGAGCGTTCAACACGCCGCAGCTGCTGATGCTCTCGGGCATCGGCCCTGAGGAGCAGCTTGGCGAGCACGGAATCCCGGTCAGGCGGGCTCTGCCCGTCGGCCGCAATCTCCAGGACCGCTACGAGGTCTGCGTCCTCTACCGCCTGGCGGCGCCGTGGAAATCGATGGAGGGCGCGGATTTCTCGCCCGGCGACCCGGTCGGCCGGCTCTGGGAGACGAAGCGCCAGGGCATGTACATCTCGAACGGCGCCGCTCTGGCGATGAAGCGCAACTCGCCCGGCTGCGACGGCGATGCCGACCTCTTCGTCATGGCCCTGCTCGGCGCCTTCCAGGGCTATTATCCCGGCTACTCGAAAGCGCTTCGAGAGCAGAAGGACGTGCTCAGCTGGGCCGTCCTCAAGGCTCGGACGGCCAACACCGCCGGCTCGGTCACCCTGCGCTCCGCCAATCCCCGCGACCCGCCGAGGATCGAGTTCAACTATTTCGATCGCGAATGCGACCCGGAGGGCAGGGACCTCAAGGCCGTCGCCGCGGCGGTGGAGATGGTCCGCGAGGCGGCGGCGCCCTTGCTCGGCTGCCATCTCGTGACCGAGGAGATCTGCCCGGGCCGCGAGGTCCGGGGGGAGGCGCTCGAACGCTGGGTCCGCGACAATGCCTGGGGCCACCATGCCTCCTGCACCTGCCCGATGGGACCGGCCGGGAAGGGCGGGGTGCTCGACGGCCGGCTGAGGGTCCACGGAGTCCCGCGGCTGAGGGTGGTCGATGCGTCGATCTTTCCGCGTATCCCCGGCTATTTCATCGTCAGCGCCATCTACATGGCCGCCGAGAAGGCCGCCGACATGATCCTCGAGGACGAGGTCCTCGCCCCGGTAGAGAAAGAGGAAGCGGCATGAGATTCCAAGCGCTCCACGACTTGCTGACCTGGGGACTGCTGCTCGAGCGGCGCTTCGAGCCCTTCTTCCGCCGAGCCTGGAACAGCCTGTTCCGAAACGCCTCGGCGGCGGTGCTGCAATGGGCGATCAACCTGTCGCGCAGGGACGAGAAGCTGCCGCTCTGCCACGAGACGATCCAGCCCAACGAGGAACGCGACGTCCAGCGGATGATCGACGAGATGCGCGACCATCTCGTCCAGGATTTCCCGCCGGAGAGGATGGAGCGCGCCGGCAACACCAAGACCCACGGGGTCGTCCGCGCCGAGTTCATCGTCCACGACAACCTGCCCGAGAAGCTGAGGCACGGCATCTTCGCCAGGCCGGGCCGCTACAAGGCCTGGGCGCGATTCTCCAACCCGGGTCCGCACGTCGAGCCCGACATAGACGACGTCGGCTTCGTCAGCCTCGGCCTCAAGGTGATGGGGGTCGAGGGCCCCAAGCTGATGGACGACGAGAAGGGGACCCAGGACTTCCTCGCCATCTGCGTGCCGACCTTCCCGACCCCCGACGTCGCCGCCAATGCCGACCTCCAGACCTGGAGCAAGCGCGAGCTGCCGATCTGGTATTTCCTCAACCCAAGGAAGCATCACATCCGCGACTTCCTGATGCAGTCGCTGTGGAACGAGACCCAGTACAACCCGCTCGGCCACAATTATTACAGCTGCGTCCCCTATCTCCTCGGCGAGGGGCAGGCGATGCAATATGCCTTCTTCGGCA
>DASQJV010000387.1:0-7583 GCA_035630855.1 Allosphingosinicella sp.
AAGGGCCGTCGCGGCGCTTGCCGCCGACCCGTCGAAAAAGGTTTTGACCATCTGCCTGAGCGCGGTCTCGCGCACCTTGGCGGGCTGCGGAACGCTCTTGTAGACATAGGTCTGGTCCTCGGCGCGGTGCCTGACCATGCCCTTGGCCTCGAGCCTCGCGAGCATCGTCCGAACCGCCGAGTGGCTGGGCGGATCGGCCATCGCCCGGCGCACGTCCGCCGCGGTCGCCTCGCCCGCGCTGCACAAAATCTCGAATATCTCGCGCTCTCGGCGCGGCAGGCTTGCAATCATCGACTCGGGGTCCTTGCTGCTACACCTGTAGCATGCCACAAATGTAGCGGGTTGCAAGCCCGTTCGTCGAAAAGATGAGGCGGTTGGGAGGATCGTCATCCCGGGCTTGACCCGGGATCCATGAACACGGTCCTGCAAGAACATCCGCCGACGGAGTTCATGGATTCCGGCTTTCGCCGGAATGACGACTGGGCTTACCGCGCCGGCTTGCGGAACCTGTACACGAACCGATCCGTCCTGCCCCGGATGCTCGGGTCGAAGACGTTCTTGCTGTGGTCCTCGGACACGCGGAGCAGGTCGGACTGGGCCTCGAGGACGAAGCCGGCGCGCTCGAAATCGGCGCGGACGACGGCCGGGTCGATCCGGTGAAGCTTCTCGACCACCTCGCGGGGGTCGCCGCCGGGCGCCGCGACATGGTCGATCACCGCGACCGTCCCGCCGGGCTTGACCGCGTCCCAGATCGCCTTGACCACCGTGTTCGGATCGATCCTCGGCAGCCCGAACTGGGCGCTTTCCCAATAAGCGTCGTGATAGACGAGGTGGAGCAGAGCGAAGTCGAAGCCGTTCGGGGCGAAGGCGATCGCCGTCGACGGGCTCGAGTAGAAAGCGGCGTTGGGATTGCGCGACCGGATGTCGGCCAGGGCCTTCACCACCGGCTCCCGCCGCGCGAACGAGGCCGCGTTCCAGCCGACGACATGGCCCTTCGGGCCCACCGCCTTGGCCATGATGTCGGCATAATAGCCGGTGCCGGTGAAGTAATCGAGGACCCGGTCGCCCTTCCTGAGGCCCATGAAGCGAAGCACCTCGGCCGGCTTCCTGACCTCGTCGAGGTCGGTCGCGGCCTTGGGCCGGCCGGGAGCGGACATCGCCGCCGCGACGTCGGCCGGAGCCCCTGCCGGAGCCTTGGCCGAGGCCGGCGCCGCCAGCGCCAGCATGATCGTCACCAGTGCCGTGTTGCGCATATCGTCCCTCCCCTGCAGACGAGGCGAGACTAGCCCAGCCGCCGGGCCGCGTCACGCTTCCCTGCGACGAAGACGGCGGCTCAGAGGACGAAGGTGACCCGGCCCGCCTGCCAGGGCCGGCCGTCGTCGCCAATGCGCAGCCCGACCAGCCGGCACAGGATGCGCCCGGCGCAGCTGAGCGTGATCGCCAGGGTCGATCCCGGAGCGCCGTTGAAATTGTAGAGCAAGGTGTGGCGCGAGCCGTCGCCGCAGCGGCCGGCGCAGGCCGCGGCGCCGCGATGGCGGCCATCCATCGTCGCCGGCATGCCGTCGACGAACAGGGAATAGCCGCGAACGCCGGCGCCCGGACGGACTTCGATCCGGACCGTGGCCGTTGCCGCGGCGAGGTCGCGCAGGTCGCGGCGATAGGCGGTGGCTCCCGATCCCTGTCTCATCGACATGCTCCGGTTCAGAGCGCCGCCAGGAAGGGCTTGCTCGGGGTGAAGAAATATTCCCCGCCCTTCAGCCTGACCGCGGCCTCGAAGTTGAACTCGGTCTTGCCCGAGGCCTCGTCGCCCCATTTCTTCGGCCAGCGCTGCTTCTCGTTCCGGTCCTGGCCGATCAGCGGATCGTCGCCCGTATCCTTGTTGCCGACCAGCTGGGTCGGGAAATTCGGGTTGTCGACCCAGGTGCGCTGGATGAACTCGAACTGCTTCTCGATATTGGCCTGGTAGCACATGAACAGCAGGCCGCGGTCGGCCGACGGATCGGGATCGGTCGGCGTGGACGCCTCGCACAGGCCGGGCATGGGCTTGCCGTAGGGGATGCCGCGGCGAGCGATCCGCCGCTTCTTCTCGTTGGCGAGCGAGGTCAGAGGCGTGGTGCCGCGCGGGTTGACCTTGCGGACATGGGCGTGGCGGGGGCAGCGATAGCCGTCCTCGTCCTGCTTCTTGAGATCGAAATCGTTGGTGTAGTCCTTGATCGGCTTGTCGGAATCCACCACCGGGGTCCCGTCCCTGAAGCGCCCCACCACCATCGCTCCGGCGAGATCCGCCGAAGCGCCGATGGCTCCGGCGCAGGTCGCGACCCGGCCGTGGAAGAGGCCGTAATCCTGGTAGAGCTTGCGATAGACGAGATAGCTGCCATAGGCGTCGGCCGCCCCCGCGAACGGGTCGGCGACGAGCAGCAGGTCGAGGCTCGCGCCCGGATCCCAGCCGATGCCCGGCCCGGTGCCGACCTTCTTGTCGTAATAATCCTTCAGGTCCTGCTGGGTGAAGAGCGGCTGGCTGATCCCGTCGAAATAGCCGAAATGCTCGATCGGCTCGAAATCGTCCGGATCGGGCGTGCTCGGCCGCGGCCGGCGCAGGGTCCGGCCCTCGTCGACCGCGACGACCTCGGCGAGGGTCGCGACCTCGGCCTTGAGCAGCGAGAGCTCGTTGAGCAGGCGGGTCGCCGAGGCCTCGTCGTCGGCCAGGGTGACCATCGCGTGGATGGTCTTCTGGAAGCCCGGCTCCCACGTCCCCGGTTCGGGATCCTTGTTCTTGGTTCCGAGCACGCCGTCGAAGACGCTGTCGTCCTGGTCCTTCATGCCCTTGCGGAAGGTCTTGCTCCCGAACTGCTTCGGGTCGAAGCCGAGATAGGCATAGCCCGCCGCCGACAGCGAGAAGAGGATGACGATGCCGCCGTCGAAACTCTTGTCGGAGCGCCGTTTCTCGGCATGCTCCATCTGGACGGCGGCGGTGAGCACGCGCGGCGCCACCTTCTCCCTTATCCACTTGCGCACGTCGCCGGCGCTGCCGGTGAAGCGGAGGAAGACCTGCCGCGAGGCGTTGCGCCCGTGCGACTTGAGGACGTTCGCCTGAAGTCCGGCGAGCAGGCCCTTGTAGGCGTTGGAATTGATGTCGACCTGGCTGGCCGGCTTGCTGAGGTCCACGGGCATTTGCCATTCCCCTTTTCGAGACCGCGGGCGGGCGGCGCAGGGAGTATCCTAGGAGCCGCCGGCGGGAGGACTCGTGACGGCGGTCACGCGGGGCGACCGTTTTTCGGCCGGCCCCCGATTTCGGGCTTCGGATCCGCGAAGGGCGTGAGCGGCGTCACGCACGGTCCTCGCCGCGGCGGTTAAGGCGGCGTCATGGAGAGAGGGAATTTCCGAGCCCGGGACGGCGTTGACCGCCGCCGACCCGAGGCGCAGTCTGCGGCGCGGCGGCAGTGGGGGGCGGGCCATGGATCGTGAGGAAAAGTCGGGCGCTCGGCCCGGGCAGGGGGACGGAGCGCCGGAAACGGGCGAATCCCCGAGGCCGAAGTCGATCGTCCTGTTCTCCGACGGCACCGGCAACAGCAGCGGCAAGCTGTTCAAGACCAATGTCTGGCGGATGTACGAGGCGGTCGATCTCGGCCCGCCGGAGCCGAAGCAACCCACCCAGATCGCCTTTTACGACGACGGTGTGGGAACCTCGGGCTTCAAGCCGCTCGCCATACTCGGCGGAGTCTTCGGAGTCGGCCTGAAGCGCAACGTGCTCGATATCTACCGCTATGCCTGCCGCAACTACCGGCCCGCGCCCGGCCAGCAGCCCGGCCAGGAGAATGTCGACGGCGGCGATCGCATATTCGGCTTCGGCTTCAGCCGGGGCGCCTTCACAATGCGCATCGCCATCGCGATGATCGCTAGGGTCGGGCTCGCGGTGACCGAGGACGAAGCCGAGCTCGACCGGCGCGCGGCCCAGGCCTGGCGGACCTTCCGGCTGCGCTACCGGCCGCGCAGCCGCTGGGCCCCGTCCAACCTCTGGCGCCGCTGGATCGTCGGCGAGTCGAAGGCGGATTCGGCGGCACGCCGGGCGCTCCACGAGGAGCGGTCCCGCAATCTCCACCCGATCATCCAGTTCGTCGGCGTCTGGGACACGGTCTCGGCCTATGGAGGGCCGGTCTCGGAGCTCACCGAAGCGGTCGACAATTGGCTGGTCCGGCTCAGCATGCCCAATTACGAGCTCGCCGACTCCGTTCGCCGCGCCCGCCACGCGCTCGCCATCGACGACGAGCGCGACGCCTTCCATCCGCTCCTGTGGGACGAGATTTACGAGGAGGAGGAGGCGATCCCCGCCGCCCGGCGCGGGGAAAAGCCGCGCTGGATCGACTCGAGCCGGCTCGAGCAGGTCTGGTTCACCGGAATGCATGCCGACGTCGGCGGCGGCTATCCGGACGAGAGCCTCAGCTACGTGTCCTTCCTGTGGATGATGGAGGAGGCCGAGAAAGTGGGCCTCCGGCTGTCCCCCGTCATGATCGAGCGGTTCCAGGCGCTCGCCAACAGCGCCGGACCGATCCACGACAGCCGTTCGGGCGTCGGCAGCTATTACCGCTACCAGCCCCGCAAGGTCGCGGTCTGGATGGAGCCGCTCGATCAGCCGCTCGTCGTCCGCCGCCACCCCGACCGCAAATGCGGGCTGATCAGGGTCGCCAAGGTCCACGAAAGCGTCGCCGCCAGGATCGCCAGCGGAACCGACCGCTACGCCCCGCTTCCGCTTCCCGCCGCACTCGAGGTCGTCCCGCCCCAGCGGATGGGAGAGAATGTGGCGCAGGGCGGGTCGGGCGCCGGCGGCGCCCCGGTGATCAAGGGGCCGCCGAGGCCGATCATCTCCGAGGAGCTTCGCAAACGCTTCCGGGATCCGCAGCGCGGAGCCGACCGGGTCGAGGCGATGGCGATCGTCTGGACCCGCGTCCGGTACCGCCGGCTGCTCTATTTCATCTCGCTGCTCCTGACCCTGGCGCTGGCGACCATGCCGATATGGGACGACTGGCTCGGGACCCCGCCCGTCCTCGCCAGCGGCCATGGCCTGGTCGGCCGGACCATCGGCCTGCTCGGCCTGTTCCTTCCCGGATTCCTCGCCGCAATCGTCGACAGCTGGGCCGACCATCCCTTCTTCGTCGTCGCGCTCGGGACCGGCCTGTTCCTGTCGAACCGGGCGGCGAGCCGGACCGAGCGCAAGCTGCGCGACCAGGCCAGGCACATCTGGAACTTCACCCTCGACCTGCCGACCCCGCAATACAGCCCCGTCGAGGCGCAGGAGCCCGTCCAGGCCGCGGCCGCCGACGACCGGCCGGAATTTCCGCCGCCGACCCGCTGGCAGCGCCTCCGGCGCCTCGTCCGGTGGCGGCTGGTCCCGGCGGCGATCGCGATTCTCGTTTCCATGTTCTTCCTGTGGATCCTGCTCGCGGTGGCGACCCGTATCTCGCTCGCCTTCATGGAGCGGGGAACGGCGCTCTGCGCCGCCCCGCCCGAGCCCTCGGCGTCGGCGTCGGCAACCTGGGCCCGCTTCCATTTCGACACGCGCCGTCCCTGCCACCCGAGCGGGCTCGCCGTCGTCAAGGGCCGCCGCTACCTCGTCGAGATGGACGTCGGCCGGGACTGGAAGGATGGCGGGCTCCCAACCGACCCGCGCGGGCTCGCCGCCGCCGACCTCGGCCTGGCCGGCTATGTCGCGGTGCCGCTCCGCCGGGCCGTCGGAGCGCGCTACCTCCAGCCCGTCGCCCACATCGGCGGCGGCTCGGCCGGCCCCGCGATCCAGCCTCTCGACCTCGAGCAGCGCGGCACCCCGCCCGGCCTGTGGCGAGGCGAGTTCGTCGCCGACCGCACCGGCCATCTGTCGCTCTTCGCCAACGAGGCGATGCTGCCGTTCGGCGACCGCACGATCTTCTACACGCACCAGCGCTACGGCAATCGCGGCGACGCAAGGGTGACGATCGTCGAGGCCGGCTCGGCGGACGGGGCGGAAGACTAGGTCTTCCCTTTCGCCAATGCAGACGGATCGTGTAACGAAGCTGCGATGGAAGTAGAGCCCAAATCTTATCGCGCGATCATGGTCTCCAGTACTTTCACCGACCTGGAGGCGCACCGGGGCGAGGTCATCGATGCGATCCTTCGCTTCGGCTTCCAACCCGCGGCGATGGAATATAGCGGCGTCCGAAGCGACGCGGACGTCATCGATGCGAGCCTCCGGATGGTGCGGGACTCAGTCGCCTATCTCTGCGTGATCGGCCACAAATACGGCCAGACCCCGGCCGACCCCGATCGCAACCCGAAGGGCCTGTCGATCACCGAGCTCGAGTTCAACGAGGCGCGCCGGCTCGGCAGGCCGATCCTGCTGTTCCTGATGGCGGACAATCACCCCGTCACCCCCGGCGATGTCGAGCTCGACTCGAAGAAGCGCAAGAAGCTCGAAGCGTTTCGAAGGCAGGCCAAGCGCATCGATCCCGACAAGGCGCCCGAACGCGTCTATCAAACCTTCGCGAGCAAGGAGGAGTTCGCGAAGCAGGCCGCGATCGCAATTGGCCGCGAGGCGGTCAGGATGGCCCGCGGATCGGACCTGCCGGACCGGGCGATCCGAGACGCGATCGCCCGCTTCATCGACGTCAGGCCCGACGCCGGACAGGCCGAGCTCACCGAAGCGATCGACCGCTTCGAGACCGGCTATCGGGCGTTGAAGGAGCAGCTGGCGGCAATCTCCGTGACCGACAATCGCGTCACCTCGCTCAAGGCGGACGCCGAGGCCGCGCTCGCCGAGGGCGACCTCGACAAGGCCCGAGCCGCCTATCGCGAAGCCGCCGAAGCCGCCCGCGACAGGCTCGCCGAGCCGGTCCGAACCGCCGCCGAGCTCAAGTCCGCCGAAGCCGGCGCCCACCTCCTCGCCCTCGACTGGGAGGCCGCCGACGCCGCTTGGGCGGAGGCTGAGGCGATGCTGGCGCCGTTCGATCGGCACGCAGCAGATAAACTCACCGAGGATGCTGGCATCCGCTTGGCACTGCACGGTGAACTCTACGCCCGCGCGGGAGCGCTGGCGGCCGCCATCGTTCGCAAACGTGCGCTGGCGGCGTCGGCTCAGACACGCGGCGACGAAACTGAAGCCGCGCGCATGCAGAATAATCTCGGCAACACGCTCCAGACGCTGGGAGAACGTACCGGCGGCCCCGAGGGCCTTCGGCTGCTTGATGAAGCCGTCACCGCCTATCGCGACGCGCTCACCGTCCGCACCCGAGCCGACATGTCCGCGGAATGGGCGATGACACACAACAACCTCGGCAACGCGCTTGCGGCTCAAGGCGAGCGAACCGGCGACCCTGTTGGCCTCCGCCTGCTCGATGAAGCGGTCACGGCCTATCGCAAAGCGCTCACTGTGCGCACTCGCGCCGACATGCCCGCGGCCTGGGCGATGACCCAGAACAATCTCGGCACGACCCTTCAAGCCCAAGGTGCGCGCACCGGCGGTTCCGATGGCTTCCGCCTGCTCGATGAAGCAATTACGGCCTTTCGTGACGCCCTAACTGTACGGACCCGTGCCGACATGCCCGCGCAATGGGCTA
>DASQJV010000388.1:0-4793 GCA_035630855.1 Allosphingosinicella sp.
GGGACGGCGCAACTCTGCGGCTGGAGGAGGCAGTCCGTGCCTATCGAGCGGCACTGGAGGTGTGGGACCGCGACAAATACCCACTCGATTGGGCGATGGCGCTCAACAACCTGGGCGCCGCCCTTCGGCAGCTTGGCGCGAACAAGGTGGATCGCAAGCTGCTCGAGGAGTCCGTTGCGGTCTTTCGACTGTCTTTGCAAGAACGCGTACGCACTCGCAATCCGCTGGCATGGACGAGCACCCAAAGCAATATGGCGATAGCGCTGACGTGGATCGGCGAACTTTTTGAGGATCAGGCGGCGCTGCGTGAAGCGGTCAAAACCTACCGACTGGTCTTGGAGGAACTACCAGTCGATCGCCTTCCCGGACGGTGGGCCGATACCCAAAACAATTTAGGGTCGGCGCTCCAGCGCCTCGGGGAGATCGAAAGCAGCACGGACCGCCTTAATGAGGCTGCCGCCGCCTATCGGAAGGGGCTCTCGATCAATACCCGCAGCCAAATGCCACTGGCTTGGGCCGTTACGATCCTGAACCTCACGCAAGTGGTCGGCGAGATCGCGCGAAGGACCAAAAACTCGACCGGCCTCGACGAAATCCTGACCACGGCACGGGATGCGCGCGAACTGCTCAATGAAAGGGGCAACGCACAGCAGGTGGCGCGGGCGGATCTCGTCATCGCCACGGTCATCAAGGTAAAGGAGGGGTTGGCGACAGGACCATAGCCGCCGCCAGACGCACAACCGCGCTTCCTGCCCTCCCTTGCTAAGCCTGCTCCTCCGGCTGACCCTGCTCGCCCTCGGGCTGGCTCTGATCGCCTTCGGGCTCGACCGCCTTCCTGGCCTTCTTCTTGCTCGGCTTGGGCGCCGCGGCGACCATCTCGAAATTCGGCGCGTCGTCCTTGATCGTGACCTTGACCTCGCCGCCGTGGATGAGCTTGCCGAACAGCAATTCCTCGGCGAGCGGCTGCTTGATCTTCTCCTGGACGAGCCGGCCCATCGGCCGGGCGCCGTAGAGCTTGTCGTAGCCGCGGGTGGTGAGCCAGCGCCTCGCCTCGTCGTCGAGATCGATATGGACGTTGCGGTCCGCCAGCTGGAGCTCGAGCTGGAGGATGAACTTGTCGACGACCCGGGCGACGACCTCGGTCGGGAGGTAGCTGAACGGAACGATCGCATCGAGCCGGTTGCGGAATTCCGGAGTGAACATCCGCTTGATCGCTTCCTCGTCCTCGCCCTCGCGCGTGTTGTTGCCGAAGCCGAGGCCCTCGCGCGCCATGTCGCTGGCGCCCGCATTGGTGGTCATGATCAGGATGACGTTGCGGAAGTCGACCGTCTTGCCGTGATGGTCGGTCAGCCGGCCGTTGTCCATGATCTGGAGGAGGATGTTGAACAGGTCGGGATGCGCCTTCTCGATCTCGTCGAGGAGGAGCACGCTGTGGGGATGCTGGTCGACCGCGTCGGTGAGCAGCCCGCCCTGGTCGTAGCCGACATAGCCCGGAGGCGCTCCGATCAGCCGCGAGACCGAATGGCGCTCCATATATTCCGACATGTCGAAGCGCTGAAGCGGGATGCCCATGATCGAGGCGAGCTGGCGCGCGACCTCGGTCTTGCCGACGCCGGTGGGGCCGGAGAAGAGGTAGTTGCCGATCGGCTTGTCGGGATCGCGAAGGCCCGCCCGGCTGAGCTTGATCGCCGAGGAGAGGACCTCGATCGCCTTGTCCTGGCCGAAGACGACCCGCTTGAGGTCCCGGTCGAGATGCTCGAGCGTCTTCTTGTCGTCGGAAGAGACGCTCTTCGCCGGGATCCGGGCGATGGTCGAGATGACCGCCTCGATCTCCTTGGTGGTGATCGTCTTCTTGCGCTTGTTGGGCGGCACCAGCATCTGCATCGCGCCGACCTCGTCGATCACGTCGATCGCCTTGTCCGGCAGCTTGCGGTCGTTGATGTAGCGGGCCGAGAGCTCGACCGCCGCCTTGATCGCGTCGGTCGTGTACTTGACCTTGTGATGCTCCTCGAACGCGGTGCGAAGGCCGGCGAGGATCTTGATCGTGTCCTCGACCGTCGGCTCGTTGACGTCGATCTTCTGGAAGCGCCGGAGCAGGGCCCGGTCCTTCTCGAAATGGTTGCGGAACTCCTTGTAGGTGGTCGAGCCGATGCAGCGGATCGTCCCGCCCGAAAGCGCCGGCTTGAGCAGGTTCGAGGCGTCCATCGCCCCGCCCGAGGTGGCGCCGGCGCCGATCACGGTGTGGATCTCATCGATGAACAGGATCGAGTTCGGAAGCTTCTCGAGCTCGGTGACGACCGCCTTCAGCCGCTCCTCGAAGTCGCCGCGGTAGCGGGTGCCGGCGAGCAGCGCGCCCATGTCGAGCGCGTAGATGACCGCTTCCTTGAGGACCTCGGGGACGTCGCCCTCGATGATCTTGCGGGCGAGCCCTTCGGCGATGGCGGTCTTGCCGACTCCCGGATCGCCCACGTAGAGCGGGTTGTTCTTGGAGCGGCGGCAGAGGATCTGGACGGTCCGGTCGACCTCCGGCCCGCGGCCGATCAGCGGATCGACCCGGCCGCTCAGCGCCTTCTCGTTCAAGTTGACGGTGAACTGCTTGAGAGCGCTCTCGTTCTTCTTCTTGCCCTCCTCGGGCTTCGATTCCTCGACGCCCTTGACCTCCTGGGGCTCGGACGACGTCTCGCCCTTGCCGACTCCGTGGCTGATGTAGCTGACCGCGTCGAGGCGGCTCATGTCCTGCTGCTGGAGGAAGTAGACGGCGTAGCTCTCGCGCTCGGAGAAGAGGGCGACGAGGACGTTGGCTCCGGTCACCTCGTCGCGGCCCGAGGACTGGACATGGAGGATGGCGCGTTGGACGACGCGCTGGAAGCCGCTGGTCGGCGACGGATCGGTCTGGCCGTCCACCTTCAGGGCCTCGAGCTCGCTGTCGAGATAGGCCCGGACCGCCTCGCGCAATTCCTTGAGGTCGACCCCGCAGGCGCTCATCACCTTGGAGGCATGGGCATCCTCGGTGAGGGCGAGCAGGAGATGCTCGAGAGTCGCATATTCGTGCCTGCGGCCGCTCGCTTCCGCAAGCGCGGTATGCAGGGTCTGTTCGAGTTCGCGGGCGAAGGAAGGCAAGTCTTTTACTCCTCAAAGCCCGCAAAGATTCACGGACTACATGGCCTTAATGTCGGACTTCGTACGTCCGCCATCAAGCGCACCTCCAAAAAAGCTGGGGAAAAGGCCGAATGTTCCCGCAGCTTCCTCATTTCTTGAATAGCTGCTCCGCGCTTGCCCGGTGGTTAACCGCGGCGTCGATCTTGGCGCGGACCCGGACGATCTCGGCTTCCAGCGCTTCGATCCGGGCGTGGAGCTCGTCGACCGACAGCGGGTCGAGGTCCTGCCGCCCGAGCAGGATGAGCGGATCGTCGGGCTTGTTAGGGAAGAGCTCGTCGAGGTCCATGCCGGCAGAATCTCCCGTCCGGCCCCTCCATGTCAAGCTCGGGCAATTGCCGTTCCCCACCGCCGTTCGGGCTGAGCCTGTCGAAGCCCCTTCCCTTCGTCGGGACGTGGGGAGGAAAGCCCTTCGACAGGCTCAGGCCGAAGGGTGTAGGTGGTCCACCCGGTTGATTTGAGCTCGATCATGAACGCATTCCCACAAATGATGACGGCGATCGACCCGGCCGAGCCGGGCGGGCCGGAAGTTTTGCAGCCGGTCGAGCGGCCGGTGCCGAAGCCGGGTCCGGGCGAGGTGCTGCTCCGGGTCGAGGCGGCGGGGGTCAACCGGCCCGACGTGATGCAGCGGCTCGGCTTCTATCCGCCGCCGCCGGGCGCTCCGACCATCCCGGGGCTCGAGGTCGCCGGCACGATCGCCGGCGGCGAACGCGACGGGGAGCGCGTCTGCGCGCTGGTCGCGGGCGGCGGCTACGCCCAATATTGCGCCGCGCCCGAAGGCCAGTGCCTGCCGGTGCCCGCCGGTTTCTCGATGGTCGAGGCGGCGGCGCTTCCGGAAACCTTCTTCACCGTCTGGTCCAACCTCTTCCAGCGCGGCGGCGCCAAAGCCGGCGACACCGTGCTGGTGCATGGCGGCACCAGCGGTATCGGCACGACCGCGATCCTGCTGGGCAAGGCCTTCGGACTGACCGTCATCGTCACCGCGGGCTCGTCCGGGAAATGCGCCCGGGCGCTCGAGATCGGGGCGGCGCACGCGATCGACTACAAGGCGCAGGATTTCGTGACGGAGGTGAAGCGCCTTACCGGCGGGGCCGGAGTCGCCGTCGTGCTCGACATGGTCGGCGGCGACTATGTGCCGCGCAACCTCGCCTGCCTCGGCGAGGAGGGGCGGCACGTGTCGATCGCGGCGCAGCGCGGAGCGAGCGCGGAAATTCCGATCTGGGACGTGATGCGCAAGCGCCTCGCCCTGACCGGCTCGACTTTGCGGGCGCGCTCCGAAGGGTTCAAGGCCGCTCTGGCCGAGGAGCTCCGCCGAGAAGTCTGGCCGCATCTGGAGGCGGGGCGGATCCGACCCGTCATCCATTCCACCTTCCCGCTTGCGGACGCGGCCGGCGCCCATCGGCTGATGGAAAGCGGCGACCATGTCGGAAAGATCGTGCTGGAAGTGGAGTGACCTCCCGATCGGCACCGCCGCGGCCTGGAGAAGCCGTGGCGGACCGAGGCAGAGCGACCAGGCTCCCGCCTCGGCCCGGCGGTCAGCCGATGAAGATCTTGCCGACGATGCCGATGGCCAGGAGCCCGAAGGTGGGGAAGACCGGCACGATCAGCATCTGAATAGGCCCCGGCCGCGGCCGGGG
>DASQJV010000389.1:0-10591 GCA_035630855.1 Allosphingosinicella sp.
ACCCGCGACCCGCGAGTCGTCGAGCGCAAGAAATACGGCAAGGCCAAGGCCCGCCGCAGCTTCCAGTTCTCGAAGCGCTAAGCGTAAGCTCCTTCCCAGGATTTCCTGGGGAGGGGACCGTCCGACAGGACGGTGGAGGGGCCGGCGCGAAAGCGCCGGCTCTTTCTTTTTGAGACCACATCTACCCTGCCCCGCAAAAGCAGGGGAGGATTTTGGTGCGCAGGCTGCTATCCCGAGCTTCGGGGGATACAGCCATGGCCACCGCAACGAAGCCCGCGAAGCCTCGTCTGTTCATGAGTTCCGGCTGGTATGCGCTGGGGCTTCTGCTCCTCGCGCTCCTCGCCTTCTGGCCAGTCTACATCGCGAGGCTTCCGTTCGACGCGGAAGCCTATGTCCACGTCCACACCGCCGGCGTGGTGCTGTGGATGGCCTTCCTCGTTTCGCAGCCGCTGCTGATCGCCAGGGGTCGGCGGCCGCTTCACCGGCGCATCGGCAGGTTGAGCTACGTCCTGGTCCCGTTCATCGCCATCGGCTCGATCCTGCTCGCCCACAGCCGCACCGCGGCGATGCCGGCGCAGACCTTCGCCGCTGAAGGCAACGGCCTGTACCTTGCCGCGGCCGCGCTGTTCCTTTTCCTCGCCTGCTACGCGCTCGCGATCCGCAACCGCCGCGATCCCTTCATCCACTCGCGCTACATGATCGCCACGGTGCTGCCGCTGATCGATCCGGTCAGCTTTCGCCTTCTGCTCTTCTATTCGCCCCTGACTCCGAGCGGGATCCTGTTCCCGGCGATCGGCTACGCGATCACCGATATCATCCTCCTCCTGCTCGCCTTCACCGACCGCGACGAGCCGAGAGCCGGCAAGGCGTTCCTGCGCCTGCTGCCGCTCTTCGTCCTCGTCCATCTGGGCTGGTTCACGATCGGCCAGACCAGGGCCTGGCTCGCCCTTTGCGCGGCATTCCGGGCGCTTCCGCTGACTTGAGGCTTCGAGCGCAAGAAATGGATTGAGGCGGGCCTCGGCGCCTGCTGAAGAGACTCGATGAGCGAACGCGATTACGTTCTCGGGACGAATGACGAGGAAGTGGAGAGGCTCGGCCTCCAGCATCGCGTCTGGCGACCGCACATGCTCGACGCCTTCCGTCGCGCCGGCATCGGTCGCGGCGCCTCGGTGATCGACGTCGGCGCCGGGCCCGGCTTCGCTGCTACCGATCTGGCCGAGATCGCCGGGCCCTCGGGCAAGATCCTCGCGCTGGAGCGCTCAAGGCGCTTCCTGGACGTGCTGGAGGACCGGGCCCGCCGCCTCGGCCTCGGCAATATCGAGGCTCGCGAGCAGGATGTCGCCGAAGCCGGCTTCGGCGAAGGCTTCGCCGAGGCGAGCTGGTGCCGGTGGCTGCTTTCCTTCGTCGGCGATCCCCGCCGCACCGTCGGCCATATCGCGAGGGCGCTGAAGCCGGGCGGGCGGGCGGTCTTCCATGAATATGCCGATTATGGCGCCTGGCGGACGCTTCCGCCCGACCCGGAGGTGGAGCGCTTCCGCGACCTCGCCATGCGGAGCTGGCGGGAGTCCGGCGGCGAGCCCGACGTCGCCCTCCGCCTGCCCGGCTGGCTCGAGGCGGCGGGGCTGGAGATCGTCGGGATGCGCCCGCTCGTCCACGCGGTTCGCAAGGGCGACTTCATCTGGGAGTGGCCGGCGAGCTTCATGGCCAGCGGCGCGAAGCGGCTCGCGGAGCTCGGCTATGTCGAGGTCGAAGAGGCGGAGCGGCTGGCGACGGCGCTCGACCGCGCGGCGGAGGGAAGCTGGATGATCACCCCGCTGGTGCTGGAGGTGATCGCGCGGAAGTAACAATCCTCCCCACGCTCCGCGTGGGAGGATTTACGGGTCGATCGTCGCCATCCCGGCCTCGTGATAGCGCGGTCCGGAGGCGGCGCCGGGCGGGAGGATGCGGTCGATCCGCTGCAGCTCCTCGGGCGAGAGGCTGACGTCCAGCGCTCCGATATTCTGCTCGAGATATTTGCGCCGCTTCGTCCCCGGGATCGGGATCACGTCCTCCCCCTGCGCGAGCACCCAGGCCAAGGCGAGCTGCGCCGCCGTGCAGCCTTTCTCGGCCGCCATCGACTCGATCTCGCGGACCAGGGCGATGTTCTTCTCGAAATTCTCTCCCGTGAATCGCGGGTGGAAGCGGCGGTAATCGTCGTCGGGGAAGTCGGCCGGACTCTTGAACTGGCCGGCGAGGAAGCCGCGTCCGAGCGGGCTGTAGGCGACATAGGCGATCCCGAGCTCACGGACCGTCGGCAGGATCTCGGCCTCGGCGTCGCGGCTCCACAGCGAATATTCGGTCTGGAGCGCGGCGATCGGGTGGACGGCGTGAGCCCGCCGGACGGTCGCCGGCGCGGCCTCGCTGAGGCCGAGGAAGCGCACCTTGCCCGCCTCGACCAGCTCGGCCATGGCGCCGACCGTCTCCTCGATCGGCACGTCCGGATCGACCCGGTGCTGGTAGTAGAGGTCGATCGTCTCGACCCCGAGCCGCTTCAGGCTCGCCTCGCAGGCCGACCGGACATAATCCGGCCGGCCGCAGACGCCTTTGAAGCTGCCGTCCTCGCCTCGGACGTTGCCGAACTTGGTGGCGAGGAACACGCGGTCGCGGCGGTCCGCGATCGCCCGGCCGACCAGCTCCTCGTTGCGCCCGACCCCGTACATGTCGGCGGTGTCGAGGAAGTCGATTCCCCGCTCGATCGCCTCGTGGATGGTGGCGATCGATTCGGCTTCGTCGCCGGCGCCGTAGAATTCGGACATGCCCATGCAGCCGAGGCCGATCGCCGAGACTTCCGGCCCGCCGAGCCCGAGCCGCCTTCGTGGAACCATGACCGCTCTCCTTGCCGTGCCGTCGGGGCCGCCTTAGGCTTCACTCCGCCGAGCCTCAACCGGGCCCGGAAAGGAGAGTTTCATGTCCGCCCGCAAGCTGCTCCTGGCCGGCGCCGCGATCATCCTGCTGGCGCTGGTCCTCGTCGTCGCGGGGCGGGAGCAGGCGACCCTCCCGGTCAGCGCCGGAATGGGACCGGCGCCGGCCCTGCCCGAGCCGGCGAAGGGCCTTCTGCCCACGGTCAACGTCGCCGAGGCGACCGGCTGGCGAGGCGCGGCGCCGACCCCGGCCCCGGGCCTCCGGGTCGTCGCCTTCGCCGCGGGCCTCGATCATCCGCGCTGGCTCCATGTCCTTCCCAACGGCGACGTGCTTGTCGCCGAGACCAACGCCCCCGAGCGGCCGGCGAAGACCGGCCTGCGCGCCTGGGTCGAGGAGGCCATCATGAAGAAGGCCGGCGCGGTGGGGCCGAGCGCGAACCGGATCACCCTGTTGCGCGATTCCGACGGCGACGGGGTGGCCGAGACCCGGAGCATCTTCATCGCAGGACTCAACTCGCCCTTCGGAATGGCCCTGGTCGGCGGCGATCTCTACGTCGCCAACACCGACGCCGTGCTCCGCTTCCCCTACCGGACCGGCGAGACCCGGATCAGCGCCACCTGGACCCGGCTGACCGGCCTCCCCGCCGGGCCGCGCAACCATCACTGGACCAAGACCCTCGTCGCCTCGCCGGACGGGACGCATCTCTATGCGAGCGTCGGGTCGAACAGCAACGTAGCTGAGCACGGCATGGCCGAGGAAGAGGGTCGGGCGGCGATCTGGGAGATCGACCGCGCCACCGGCGCCAAACGGCTGTTCGCGACCGGCCTTCGCAACGCCGTCGGCCTCGCGATCGAGCCGTCGAGCGGCAGGCTGTGGGCGACCGTCAACGAACGCGACGAGCTGGGAAGCGATCTCGTTCCCGATTACATGACCTCAGTGACGCCGGGGGGCTTCTACGGCTGGCCCTATTCCTATTTTGGGCGCCACGTCGACAAGCGGGTGAAGCCCGGCCGGCCGGACCTGGTCGCGACCGCGATCGTACCCGATTACGCTCTCGGCCCCCACACCGCCTCGCTCGGCCTCGCTTTCCATCGCGGCGGCGCCTTCATCGGCCAGCACGGCTCGTGGAACCGGCGGCCGGCGAGCGGCTACAAGGTGATCTTCGTCCCGTTCGCGGGCAGCCGTCCGTCCGGCCCGGCGACGGACGTTCTCACCGGCTTCCTCGACTCCGCGGGCAAGGCGCGCGGCCGGCCGGCCGGAGTGGTCGTCGACAAAGCGGGCGCCCTCCTCGTCGCCGACGACGTCGGCAACGTCATCTGGCGGGTGACCGAGGCGCGCTGAGCTTGCCGGGGAGCCGTTCCTGCCCCATCACGGCGCCATGCGCCCGATCCTCCTTTTGCTTCTCCTGATCGCCCCCGCCGCCCTGCCGGCGAAACCGCCGCCGCCGCCGCCCGCCCACGACGGCCCTTTCCTGAGCCCGATGGGCGAACCGTTCCGCTCGGCCAGGGCGGCCGCCGACAATGTCGCGGCCTGGTTCGCCGCCGCCGACCGCGACGGTGACCGCGCCCTGAAGCCGGCGGAGATGCGCGAAGACGCGGCGCGCTTCTTCGCACTGCTCGATTCCGACCGCGACGGCGAGCTCGAGATGGTCGAGATCGCCCGCTACGAGAATGAGATCGCTCCCGAGGTCCAGGTCGGGCTCCAGATGCGGAGCACCGGGGTCGGCGACTGGCGGGGAGGCCGGCAGCGGCGGGTCGTCGTCTACGAGAGAGGGCTGGACGGCGCCGGCCGCTTCGCCTTCCTCAACATCCCCCATCCGGTGATGGACGCCGACGCCGACATGAACCGGGGCGTCTCCCGCGACGAGTTCGCCCGGGCGGCGGACGAGCGCTTCGCCCGGCTCGACAAGGATGGCGACGGCCGCCTCGTCCAGGCCGAGCTGCCGCCCCTGCCCCAGCCCCGGATCCGCCGCCCGCGAAGCGACGAGCGGACGATCCTCAGGCCCGGAAGCGCCTATTGGCGCTAGGACCTGGAGAATGTGGCAATCAGGTGGGGCCCGTCTCCGTTCGGGCTGAGCTTGTCGAAGCCCTCTCCTTTCCTCTTAGGAAGCAAGGAAGAAAAGCCCTTCGACAGGCTCAGGGCGAACGGGTTTGGACGATTCAATCCAATCCCTCGAGGCCCTACGCTTCGGCCTGGGCCCGCTGGAGAGCCGTGCCGAGCGCGCTTTCGATTCCGTTCAGGTCGTAGGGCTTGCGGACGATCTCGAAGTCGGCCCCCGCCGCTCCGACGATCTCCTCGCTATAGCCGCTGGCGAGAAGCACCGGCAGGTCCGGGTCGCTCCGCCGGGCCAGCCGGGCCAGCTCGATCCCGCTCAGGCCCGGCATGACCACGTCGGTGAAGAGGATGTCGACCGATTCGGCCTCAAGCAGTTCGAGAGCCTCCTCCCCCGAGGCGGCGCTGAGGACCCGGTAGCCCAGTTCGTCGAGCAGATGACGCGCGAACTCCCTGACATGCTCGTTATCCTCGACGAGGAGGACGCTGAGGCCTCTCGGCGGCTTCTCGACCCGCGCCTTCGCGGTCGAGCGGCCGAACGCCTGGTCGGTCGCTGGAAGAATGATCCGAACGGCCGTGCCCTCGCCGGGGACCGAGCGGATTTCGGCGCGGCCGCCCGCCTGGGCCGCGAAGCCGTGGATCTGCGAGAGGCCTAGGCCGGTTCCCTCGCCCACCGGCTTGGTCGTGAAGAAAGGCTCGAAGGCGCGTTCGAGCACCTCGGCGCTCATCCCGCTGCCGGTGTCGGCGATCTCGACCATCACCTCTCCGAGGCCGTCGCCGGGCAGGTGGCGGGTGGCGAGGTTCAGCCGGCCGCCCTCGGTCATGGCGTCGCGCGCGTTGAAGGCGGCGTTGAGGAGCGCGGTCTCGAGCTGGGCGAGGTCGACCTCGACCGGCGGCAGCGACGGGGCGAGGTCCAGCCGGACCTCGAACTGACCGCCGAGCGTCCGCCCGATCATCTCGGCGAAGGCGTCGAGGCGCAGGTTGAGGTCGGCGACCTCGGGCTTCAGCGCCTGCCGCCGGCCGAAGGCGAGCAGGTGGCTGGTCAGGGTCGAGGCGCGATCGGCGGTGTCGAGGATCGCCTGGAGGTAGCGCGCCTTCTTCTCCTCGCTCAGCCCGGGCCGGGTGAGAAGCTCGGCGGACCCTCGGATGACGGTCATCAGATTGTTGAAATCGTGGGCGACCCCGCCGGTCAGCTCGCCCAGGGCCTGGAGCTTCTGCGACTGGAACAGGGCCGCCCGCGCTTCCTCGAGCTCTTCATTGGCCCTGCGGCGCTCGGTGATGTCGCGGGTGATCTTGGCGAAGCCGATGAGGGTTCCGTCCTCGTCGTGAATCGGGTCGAGGACCACGTTCGCCCAGAAGCGCGTCCCGTCCTTGCGGACCCGCCACGCCTCCTTCTCGTACTTGCCCTCGGCGATCGCGGTGGCGAGGGCGCGCTGCGGCTCGCTCCTCGCGCGGTCCTCCTCGGTGTAGAAGCGCGAGAAATGCTGGCCGACGATCTCGTCGGCCTTGTAGCCCTTGATCGCTTCCGCGCCGGTGTTCCAGTTGGTGACCCGCCCGTCGGGATCGAGCATGTAGAGGGCATAGTCCTTGACGCCCTGGACGAGGGTCCGGAAGCGTCGCTCGCTTTCCTGCAGGGCGAGCTGGGCCTGGCGCTTCTCGGTATCGTCGCGGGTGATCTTGGCGAAACCGAGCAGATTGCCCTTGTCGTCGCGGATCGGGTCGAGCACGGCATTGACCCAGAAGCGGGTGCCGTCCTTGCGAACCCGCCAGCCTTCCGCCTCGAACCGGCCCTCCCGGGCCGCCGTCTTCAGGGCGTGAGCGGGAACGCCCGCGTCCCGGTCCTCCTCGGTGAAGAAGGTCGAGAAATGGCGGCCGATTATCTCCCCCGCCTCATAGCCCTTGAATCGCCGGGCGCCCGGATTCCAGGTGGCGACATAGCCGTCGGCGTCGAGCATGTAGATGGCGTAGTCGGTGACGGAGTTGACCAGCAGCTCGAACCGCTCGGCCGTGACGTGGGTATCGAAGCGGGTACCGTCAGCCATCAGCAACCTGGGGAAGGGGCGGCCAGCCTGGCCGAAAGACCGGCCCTACGCCCGTCGTTCCGGCTGAGCAACCGTCAAAAACCGTTGCGCCGCACCGACATGGGCCAGCCCGCCCCGCGGATGAGGCCCGGTCAGCCCCGCTGCAGGTCCGCCAGGAATTCGCGGATCCGCTTCGCGTTCATGCCGACGTCGCTTCCGCCGACACGGCTGATCGAGCGCATGTCGACGAGGCTTCCGCCGTCCGGCGCGGGTCGCACCCGGACGACGACGTCGTCCTTGAAGCGGAAGAAGGTGCTGGTCGCGGTCGCCTCGACCTGGCCGCCGTCGACCGAGGCGGTCTCCCATCCGCGGTCCTTCACCAGCGCCGCCACCCGCTGCACCGCCTGGGCCGGAGGAATCGCGAGGCGGACCGTGCGCAGGTCGCCATAATGGGCGCGATGGATGGCCTTCCAGCGCTCCTCGGGCGGCAGCGCCTTGAGCTCCGGCCGGCCCTCGTCCGGAATCTTCTCGAGATTGTCCGCCCTCACCTTCAGCTGGGTGAATTGCGGCATGTCGTCGAGGTTGGTGGAGGAATCGTGGATCGCGGGAACGCTCCTGGCGATCCGGACCAGGTTGCCGAGGTAGAGGACGAAGCCGAGAGCGACGACCAGGGCGAGCAGGTTGGCGAGCATCAGCTTCGCCCGCCGCCGCGCCATGACGAGGCCGATCAGGCCGAGCAAGGCGCCCGCCGCGGCCGCGAAGAACAGGTAGCGCAGGGCGGTCAGCCCCGCCCTGAAGCTCCACATCTCCAGCGCGCTTCCGGCCGCCGCCACCAAGGCGGCGGCCACCGCTCCGACTCCGAGCACGACCGCGGCCCTGGTGACCAGCCGGGTCCAATCCCTGTTCGTATCCGCCATGTCGCCCTCCCTCGCCTCATGCTGCGCCGGGAGAAAGCTTACTGCAAGGGCGGAGCCTTGCGGCGGCGGCGGATATCGGCTTGGTACGCCCGGCCGTGACCGAGATCGTCGCCATCGACATTGGAGGCACCCATGCCCGCTTCGCCCTCGCCGAGGTGGCGAACGGGCGAGTGCTCGGGTTGGGCGAGGCCTGCACGCTCAGGACCGCCGAGCATGCCAGCCTGGAGGCCGCCTGGGAGGCGTTCGGAGCCTCCGCCGGGAGGCCGCTTCCGAACGCCGCCGCGATCGCCGCCGCCGGCCCGGTCGAGGGCGATTCGCTGAAGCTCACCAACAATCCCTGGGTGATCCGGCCGTCCCTGATCCCGGGCACGCTCGGCGCCGAGCGCCATACGCTGGTCAACGATTTCGGCGCCGTCGCCCATGCCGTGGCGCAGCTCGGCGACGAGCATTTCACCCACCTCTGCGGGCCCGACCGCCCTTTGCCCGCGGAGGGGGTGATCAGCGTCGTCGGCCCCGGCACCGGACTCGGGGTCGCCCAGCTCCTTCGGCGCGGCGGCGGCTATCAGGTCGTCGAGACCGAGGGCGGCCATATCGACTTCGCCCCCCTGGACCCGATCGAGGACCGGATCCTGCTCGAGCTGCGCCGGCGCCATCGCCGGGTCTCGGTCGAGCGGGTCGCGTCCGGACCGGGCCTCGCCAACCTCTACGAGGCGCTCGCCGCGATCGAGGGCCGCGACCTCGCCTGTCGCGACGAGAAGGCGCTGTGGAAGGCGGCGATGACCGGCGAGGACAGCCTCGCCGCCGCCGCCTTCGACCGCTTCTGCCTGTCGCTCGGAGCGGTCGCCGGCGACATCGCCTTGGCGCAGGGCGCCGGGGCGGTGGCGATCGCCGGCGGCCTCGGCCTTCGCCTGGCCGGCCGCCTGCCGGGCTCGGGCTTCCGCGACCGCTTCGTCGCCAAGGGCCGCTTCGAGCGGCGGATGGATGAGATTCCGGTCAGGATCGTCACCTACGCGCAGCCGGGCCTGTTCGGCGCGGCCGCCGCTTTCGCCGCGGAGCATGGAAAATGAGGACAATCGCCGACATCATGCGCCTCGCGCCGGTCATCCCGGTGCTGGTGATCGAGGATCCCGCCGAGGCCGGGCCCATCGCCTCGGCCCTCGTCGCGGGCGGGCTGAGGGTGCTCGAAGTGACCCTTCGGACGCCCGCGGCGCTCGACGCGATCGCCGAGATGCGCAGGGTCGAGGGCGCGGTGGTCGGCGCGGGCACCGTGCTCAACCCCGACCAGCTCGGCCGGAGCCTCGCCGCCGGGGCCGAGTTCATCGTCTCGCCCGGGCTCACCGAGCCGCTGGGACGGGCGGCCGTCGAGTCGGGACTCCCCTTCCTGCCCGGGATCGCCACCGCGGCGGACCTGATGCGCGGCCTCGACCTCGGCCTATCCCACTTCAAATTCTTCCCCGCCGAGACTTCCGGAGGGATCCCCGCCCTGAAGGCATTGGCCGGGCCGTTCGGGCAGGCGCTTTTCTGCCCGACCGGCGGGATCACCCAGGCGAGCGCTCCGGCCTGGCTCGGGCTCGACCCGGTGCTCTGCGTCGGCGGAAGCTGGCTGGTGCCCAAGGGTCCGGTCGACGCCCCGGAGATCGAGGCGCGCGCGCGGGCCGCCGCGGCGCTGCGGCGCTGACGTCTCGACAAGAGCCACCGGCTTTCCTAGATATCGGCCGTACGAGCGGGCGTAGCTCAATGGCAGAGCAGAAGCTTCCCAAGCTTACGACGAGGGTTCGATTCCCTTCGCCCGCTCCATCCTCCTAGATCCCGTCCCGAACGACGCCGCGCCCCTCCGCCTCCAGCCGCGCCGCGAGGTCCGCCTCGCATTCGGCGAGGACGGCCTCGTCGGTCGAGCGGATGACGAAATTGGCGCCGACCCGGCCCTCGCGGAAGAAGGGGTAGGAGCCGATCTGGCAGCCGGGATGGGAGCGCTCCGTCTCGGCGAGGAGCTGCGCCACCTCGCTCTCCGCCGTCCAGCAGCCCAGGGTCCGCGACAGCAGCGGCCGCCCGCCCTGGAGCGTTCCGTTCAGGGCGTCGAGCATCTGGGTCGCGATGTGCGGCACGCCCGCGAGGATGAAGAGGTTGCCGTGGCGGATCCCGGGCGCTCCGGACATCCGGTTCTCGATCAGCTCCGCCCCTTCGGGGACCCGGGCCATCCTCAGCCGGCCTTCGTTGAGGCCGCCGCGGGTCGCGTAATATCCTTCCAGTATCGCCCGGGCCTTCGGATGGACGACGACCGGCACGCCGAGCGCTTGGGCGACGGCGTCGACGGTGATGTCGTCGTGGGTGGGACCGATCCCTCCGGTGGTGAACAGATAGTCGTTCGCGGCCCTGAGCGCGTTCACCGCCTCCGCGATCCGATCCAGGACGTCGGGCACGACCCGGACCTCGCTCAGCCTAATCCCCTGCAGGTTCAGCCAGACGGCGATCTGGGCGATGTTCCTGTCCTGGGTGCGGCCGGAGAGGATCTCGTCGCCGATGATCAGCAGGCCGGCGGTCCAGATGCGTTCGTCGGTCAACACAAACTCCGTTCGGGCTGAGCTTGTCGAAGCCCTCCCTTTACTCTCCGAAGGGAGAAGGAAAGGCCTTCGACAGGCTCAGGCCGAACGGAGTTTGTGTGACCCGCTCCCAGGGCCTATATCCCGCATATGACCCAAT
>DASQJV010000390.1:0-4222 GCA_035630855.1 Allosphingosinicella sp.
TCGTACGACGTGACCGAGATTCTGATCGTTGGTGTCGCGACGCCTTACGGCATGCTCGCGATCGAACCGTCCGTGGTCTACACGCTGCTCAAGGTGACGGACGAACAGGCGTAGGATCTCGCTCGCCTGGGAGACCAAGTCACCTGGGAGACAAGTCATGCGACATTCCATCAGACAGGCCGACCACCGGCCGGAGTTCGAGGGCATCGACCCGGTCGCGCTGCTGGTCGTACCGCTCGCCACCTTGCTGCTTGGCATTATTGCCATCCGCGCGATCGTCGCCGCGGCGGTCGTCTAGCCGACTTGCCCGTGGCGCAAGGCGGTGCTCAAGGGTAAGAGCACCGCATGCGGATCGCGAGCTTCAACATCAACAACATCCGGCGCCGCCTGCCGAACCTGCTCGACTGGCTGCGCGGGGCTAAGCCCGACGTGTGCTGCCTCCAGGAGCTCAAGGCGAGCGACCGGGAGTTTCCAGCGGACGCCCTGCGCAAGGCCGGCTACGAGGCGGTCTGGCGCGGCGAGAAGACCTGGAACGGCGTCGCGATCCTGGCGCGGGGCGTGATGCCGGTCGTCACGCGGACCGAGCTGCCGGGCGATCCGGACGACACCCAGAGCCGCTACATCGAGGCCGCCGTCAACGGTGTGCTGATCGCCTCGCTCTATGCGCCGAACGGCAACCCGCAGCCCGGGCCGAAATTCGACTACAAGCGCGCCTGGAACGAGCGGCTGATCGCCCGCGCCGCGGAGCTGGTGAAGCTGGGCGAGCCGGTCGTCCTCGCCGGCGACTACAACATCATCCCCACCCCGACCGCGATCGACGCCCACAAGCCCGAGCGCTGGATGGACGATGCGCTGATGCAGCCCGAGCCGCAGGCGCAGTACGAGCGCCTCGTCGCCCAGGGCTGGACGGACTCGCTCCGCCATCTCCATCCCGGCAAGCCCATTTTCACCTTCTGGGACTATTGGCGCAACGCCTTCGCCCGCAACGCCGGCATCCGGATCGACCATCTCCTCCTCAACCCGGCGGCGGCCAAGCGCCTGAAGTCGGCCGGCGTCGACCGCGAGGCGAGGGCGCGCGAGAAGGCCAGCGACCACGCGCCCACCTGGGTGGAGCTGAAATAACCCCTCTCCCGCGAAGCGCGGGAGAGGTGCTTTGACTGGACAGGTGACGCGTACCGGTATGGGCCCCGGTTGGACGACGATCAAACCACGTCGAACATGCAGACTCCGCGATCGAGATATTTCCCGACATCGTGGAAGTTTATCTGCAGCAGGCACGCATTGGCGAAATAGCCGGCCTTTTCGATATTGGCCGGAATTCTTATCGTGAAGGCCTGGGTCGTCGACGCTCCCGCGGCCAGGGAGAAGCCGACCGGGGCGGTCTTCGCGTAGGTCGGGAATCGGGCGTCGAACGTCGTCATGAACTCGTCGTTGCTGACGATCGCATTGCGATTGCCGATCGAGATCGAGACCGCCAAAGTGCCCCAGGCGAACGGATCGGGGTTCATGACGGTGACGCTGTAGCTGATCGTCCCCCCCGGCGGCGCCTGGCCGCTCCAGCTTTGCCCGATGATCATCGGGGACTCCGCACGCTTCATCTTCTCCTCGAATTCCTCTTTCGTCAGGCCGCTGAACACGACCCCCTTCTTCTTCTCATGAGCCTTCCGTTCCCGCTCGATCTCCGCCTCGGCCGCTTTCCATGCCTTGGCGATCTCCGCAGCGGTACGCGCTGCCTTCTTCTCGGCCATGTCGTCTCTCCCGTAAAAGGCGGCGGCCGCCGCCTCCTCCGCTTAGTCGCCGCCTCGTGGGATTCCTGTCGCCTTCTCCGGAAGAGGCGGCGTGGACTGGCGGCGAAAGCGTCGCCGGCGTTTACACTTCCGCCCCCGCCCTGACCCGGAAACCGCGGTTTTCCGCCATTGGCCCGGCTCTTGCTGCTGAACGGACATGCTGAAGAAGCTCTTAAGACTTTTCGTCATCAAGACCCGGCTCGAAGCCTGGGCGATCATCTACGCGCTCGCCGTCGGCGGGGTCACCCGCGGCCTCCATTATACCGAGCAATATCCCGGCTTCGGCGGCTGGCTGCTCTTCGCCGCCTGCACCGGCGCCGTCTTCATGGCCGGAGCCAAGATCCTCGACGCCACCCGCGGGCCGAAGCATCGCCGCGCCACCCTCAAGCGCGTGCTGGAGCGGGCCCGGGCCGCTTAGCTCCGGTTCGCATCCCCTTCCGTTCGGCCTGAGCTTGTCGAAGGCCTTTCCTTGCGCAGGGGCAGGGGAAGGGGAGGGCTTCGACAGGCTCAGCCCGAACGGATTTCCGATCGCAATTACTGATGCCAACGGTTGGTGGAATTTCCCAACCCTAGGCGGGCTTTTGCCTGGCGCTCCTTCGACTCATTCCCCATTTTCCGCGGATTTCCGCCATTTCCTGCACTTGGCACGGCCCTTGTAATCTAGTCGGCAACCGCTTCGAGCGGGGAGCAACAGGTTTCAAGGAGCAGGGAAATGTTCGATTATCGCAAGATCAGGGAGAATGCCGCCGCGGCCGTCCTGGCCGTCATCCTTTCGGCGACGTCGGTCGCGGCCGCGGTCGGACCGGCCCGGGCCGTCGAGACCGGCCCGGCCCTCTACGCCTCGGCTCCGGTCGCCCCGACCCATGCCTGAGACGATCCTCGTGCCCGCCGACAAGCTGGTGCGGATCCCGCCGAGGCCCGGCGGCCCGCGCCGCCTCGAGGCCCGGACCGGAGAGTGCGGCGAGCGCGGTGCGCGCTCCGCTCCGGCCCGCCTCGGTTTCCTGGAGTTCCTGCCGATGAGCATCTTCTCCCGAACCCGCGACATCGTCGCCGCCAACTTCTCCGATCTCCTCGATCGGGCCGAGGACCCGGCGAAGATGATCCGGATGATCATCCTCGAGATGGAGGAGACCCTCGTCGAGGTGCGGTCTTCGGCGGCCCGGACGATCGCCGACCAGAAGGAGATGCAGCGCCAGATCGCCCGCCTCGACAGGCTCCAGGAGAGCTGGACCGAGAAAGCGGAGCTGGCGCTCAGCAAGGGCCGCGAGGACCTCGCCCACGGCGCCCTCACCGAGAAGCGCAAGGCGGCCGAGCTGGCCGAGAGCCTGCGCAGCGAGATCGACCTGCTCGACGAGGCGATGCGCGCCTCGGAAGCCGACATCGCCAAGCTCCAGGGCAAGCTGCGCGAGGCGCGGATGCGCCAGAGCGCGACCCAGAGCCGCCTCGAGAGCGCCAACCAGCGGATCCGCCTTCGCGAGATGACCGCCGGCCCCAGGGTCGACGAAGCCTTCTCGCGCTTCGACGAGCTCGAGCGCCAGGTCGATCATGCCGAGGGCCGTGCCGACGCGCTGATGCTCGGCGCCCCGCCCAGGACGCTCGACGAGGAGATCGCCGAGCTTCGCAACGCCGAGAAGATCGACGCCGAGCTCGAGGCACTGAAGGCCCGGCTCGCCGCGAGCAGGGAGGGCTGAGGCGATGGAGGACTGGATCTACCGGATCATGAACGCGCGGGACCCCGATTGGCGGACCCTGGCCAGCGTCCCGAAGACGGGCGCGGTCCGGGAAGCCCGCCGTGAACTCGAGACACTCAGGAGGGAAAGATGAAGAAGAGTTTCTATCTGGACAAGACCAACGGCAAGGTCTTCGGGGTCTGCGCCGGCCTCGCCAACCATATGAACTGGGATCCGACCTTCGTCCGCGTGGCGGTGGTGCTCCTCACCCTCGTCACCTTCCCCTGGGCCATGCTGGCCTATGGCGCGGCGGCGATGATCGGCAAGAAGCGCCCGTCCGAATATGGCGGCGAGTCGTCCGCCCGGCCGCTCCGCACCTCGACCTATGAGCTCAACCGCTCGATGCGCGACATCGACCGCCGGATGGCCGAGATCGAGACCTATGTGACCGCGCAGAACACTCCGCTCGCCCGCGAGATCGAGAGCCTGCGCTGACTCCAGCGAAGACGAAATAAACGGGAGGATCAGATGAGCGAACCGATGACGATGATGGCGATGGCGGGCTTCGGCCTGACCGCGCTCGGCATCCTGCTCTTCGCCGCCTTGAAGGGCTGGCAGGGGTGGCTCGACCTGAAGCGGCTGGAGCTGGCCGGCACCGAGTCGCGCCCGGCGAGCCACGGCGGCATGGCCGAGCGGATCGAGCTCGCCGATTTGAAGGAGCGGATCCGCAAGCTGGAGAGCATCGCGGCCTGCATCGATCTTTAA
>DASQJV010000391.1:0-3750 GCA_035630855.1 Allosphingosinicella sp.
ATCTGATTCGAAATATAGAGGGAGAAAAGTTCTTCCGTCATGCCCTGATCCAAAGAACTCCAAAGGACCAGCGGCCGAAAACGATGCCCTCTGGAATAGCGTCCATGGCGCCGCGCCCAGGCGGATGGATGCGACGCTTCGCGCAAGCGGGCGGGAGGTGCGCAGGCGGGTCCAGGTCGAGGCCGGCAAGATGCGCCCGGAAGGCAAGGATTATGCCGTCCAGGATGCGACGTCCCGCGGTTCCGATTCAACGTGTGACGTGACGCCGGTCACACGGGGACGACCCAGATAATCGTAAATTGCTTCCCACCCAACCGGGCCGGCATAAAATGTGCTGTGCGCCGAAATGACATCGCTGGGGGAAGGCCATGGCAAGCGCAGACAGCAACGGCGCATCGAACGCGGCCGGATCCGGTCGAATTCGACGCTTCTTCGATCTCAGCACGCGGTCCCGCCAGATCATCGGCGCGGTCGCGTTGCTCGGCATCGTCGCCATCTTGCTCGTGGCGCTGTTGTTCGGAGTGGAGCGGTCGCGATCGCGCTATTTTGAGCAGAAGGACCTGCGCGAGCTCGACCGGGTCGCGGAGAATGTCGGCTCGACTGCGTCCTCGCTCGAATCGATCGCCTCGCTGCATTTCGTGCCCGACCAGCTTGCTTTTACGCTGAGCCCGACCGGCGAATGCCTGATCGCCGAAAGCAGGATCGCGAGCTCCACCGGCGTTTCCGTCAAGACCGTCTACCGGTTTCCGAAATCGGCGCCCGGCCAACGCCCGTCGCGGTCCCCGGGCAATCCGGCGGTTCCCCAGCCTCCGGCTGGCGCAGGCGATCCCTGCGCCGTCGACCCCGCGGCCAAGCCGAAGCTGTCGATGAGCGACAAGGGCCTGACGCTGACCAAGCCGCTGGTGCTGCGCGAGGTACTCCGGCCGATCGTCTCGCCGCGCGGCACGGCCGACCCGTTCAGGGACGCGTGGAGCGCCCTCAGAAAGAAGGCGGTGAGCGATCTCGGTGACCGGCGACTCGCCGCGATCGCAGTCGGGGGCGGAAACGCCCTCATCGAGCGGTCGTTCGCCGCGGCGGCGATGACCGGTGCGGTCGAAACGCAGGTGTCGGTGGGACCAAACGCGCTGGACCTGCCGACCGTTCTCGCCCAATTCGACGCCGTGCGCATCGTCGGACCGCGCGCGCGCGGCGCCGCCACTCCGCCGGAACCCTTGCTCCAGGCCGGAAGCATCCCGCCGGCCATCGAATATGACACGGGCGGGGCCGCCCGAAGCTTCATTGAAGCGGTCGCTCCGGCGACGGAGCAGACGCCCGCCAAGGAGAAATCCGTCGCACCGGAGCCAACCGGCGCCGATCAGCAGGCCGGCCTGCTGAGCGAAGCTCGGGTCTATTCGCTCAACAACCTGCTCATCTTCCGCAAGACCTACAGCCATCCGACGGCGCTGGGGTGCAGCGCGGCGACGCCCTGCGAGATCGTCGGAGTGGTTGCGAAGGCCCGGTTCGGCTCGCAGGTGCGCAGGTTCGAGGGCCTGGCGACGGCGATCTTCCTGATCGGGGCCGTCACTCTGGCCGCGCTCGTACCGCTGCTTCGCCTCACCCTGCTGAAGCGCCTGGACCCGGTCAGCCGGGGAATGCAGTACCTCCTCTGGTTCTCGCTGACCCTGCTCGCAGCGAGCGCGGTAATCGCCAGCCTCACCCTGTGGGGGCTTCATACGTCGCGAAGCGAAGGCGGTCGCTACGCCCGCGAGAAAATCGTTCAAATCCAGCAGGCGTTCCGCAAGGAGCTGGATGCGACTCTGGGCTATGTCGTCGCGCTCAGCGCCACTGCGCCCGAAAGCACCGCCACCTATCCCGCTCCGGGAGAGGCCAAATGGCCGACCGACCCCGGCGAGGGCGAGCGCGCGATTCTCGACACGGTCAGCTTCTTCCGGGGCGACGGGTCGGCGAGCCCCGACCGGAGCCGGTTCGCGGCGAGCTCCATGCCGGCCTACGGCACGCAGGTCGGCGATCGCCGCTATTTTACC
This sequence comes from Allosphingosinicella sp., assembly GCA_035630855.1. Lineage (GTDB taxonomy): Bacteria > Pseudomonadota > Alphaproteobacteria > Sphingomonadales > Sphingomonadaceae > Allosphingosinicella. The sequence goes on from DASQJV010000391.1 coordinate 2,025, forward strand.
CGGGCGCAGGATCACCATTTCAAGAGCGCGACCATCGCCTGCGCCCGTCCCGGACCCGGAGCCGAGACCGGGACGCCGCAACCGACCAAGTTGAATTTCGTGCTCGACCGGGTCTTCTCGCGCACCGACGGAGTCGCCAAGACCGTGTTCCTGCTCCCGCTCGACCAGGACTGCCTCAGGCGCGAGGCGAAGGGCCGCGAAGATCCCTCGCGACCGCAATATCTCCTCGCCTCGGGACATCTGCAGACGTTCCTCGCCGCGGCCACGACGCCGGGCTTCCGCTACGCAGTCATCGATCCGAAGCGGCCGGAGGGCGACCCGAACATCCTGTTCGCGACCCGGCGGACCTCGGAAATGGCGGAATCGTTCGAGCGCGATCTCGACGCACGCGACCGCCAGGAGTTCAAGTTCCTGGTCGATCATGTCCGCGACAATCCGAAGCTCGGGCCAGTGCGCCTCTCGGCCCATTATCGCGGCGATCCGGTCACCCTGACGGTCGACCGCCTCGACCGCCGCTGCCCGCCGACCGCGGCGGTCGGGAACGAGGGGGCCCAAGCGCCGGAGGGTCCGTGCCGGGCGGCCGCCGCCGGCAGCGCCGACAATCCGGAGCAAGGCGCCCTCGACTGGCTTCTGATCGTCATCGACCAGCGCAAGGATCCCGGCTTCACGCTCTGGCGGGCGGCGAGCTTCGGATATCTCACCTGGCTTACGGCAATCCTGCTGGTCTTCGCCCTCGGTGCGATCGTCAAGCTGTGGCGGCGCGAAGCGCTCGACCGCCGACCGGGACTCTGGCTCTGGCCGCGGGACATCATCACCGAGTTCACTGCTCCGCGGTTCGAGTCCGAAGAGAGATGCCGGAATACGCTGGACTATGCCGCGGCGCTGCGCGACCAGCATATCATCCTCGTGCTCGCGATCGGGCTGGTCGGCGTGGTGTGCGCCGAAGGCGCCGCTCGAACCTTGTTCGCCCTCGCGGCGGTGATGGCCGCCTTTTCCTCGCGCTCCTATTTCCGCGGCGTGACGGCGCCCGACCCCGTCGCGGCCCGGACGCTCGATCGCCACTTCATCCGCCTCGCCTTTCTGCTCATCGTCCTCGCCGCCTTTCCGGCCTACCTTCAATTGTCGGTGCCGGGTAGCGACGGAGGTGTCGAGTTCAGCGGCTGGCGCCCTTGGCTCTACGCCCTGGCGAGCCTCGGCCTCGCCTACCCCCTCGTCAGGGCCTGGCGTTATTGCAGCGAGCAGATGCCGGCCGATTTTTCGGATGAGAAGAGGATCGGCGGAGGGCTCGGCTGGATGCTGGTGCTGATCGCCGTGGGCGTGCTGCCCGCCGCCGCCGGCTTCATGGATGCGATCGATCACAGCGCTCCCCTGCTTCAGGAACGCCGGGTCCATCGCGCCGAGGAAGCCGCCGACGATCGCAAGGACGCGCTTCGGGCGATCGACCTCAATCGCCGGGACGATTCGAAGCTGTCCCGATCGATTACCGACCGGATCCGCAATCGCCTTCTCCCCGGCGAAAGCGAGCGGCGGCCGGACAATTGCCCGAGCGGCGGCGCGGAGCCCGTCACGGTGGTTCCGGCGTGGGACTATACTACCTCCGGACTCGCTATGGACTATCTCGAGCTCGACGCGGCCGCGCTCGACTTCAGCGACCATTGCGGGCTCCATCTGCGCGACGGCTGGAAAACCGCTCTCCGCCGCGCCGGCGTCCTGGCGATGCTCGGAC
>DASQJV010000392.1:0-15192 GCA_035630855.1 Allosphingosinicella sp.
CAAATCATCAACGACACGGATAATTTTGAATGGTTCGACGGTTTGCTCAAGGCCTGGGGCAAGGACAAAGGTCTGGCCTATTTCCGTCGGCTAGCCGCGCAGGACCAGATCTTTCAGCGCGGCGCGCGCGGCCGTATCTCGCTGGTGGCTGCGGGCGAAGCGCCGCTGACCATCGGCTATGGTCCCCATGCGCAGAGCTTCGTAAATCAAGGCGCGCCCATCGACTGGGTGCCCTTGGAGCCGGTGGTGGTGATCATCAACACGGTAAGTATCGCCGGAGGAAGATCACGCTGGCGGAATACGGCTTCCGCCTGCCGTCGTGCATCGACAACCGCCCGCTGCGCTTCAACGAATGGGATGCGATGCGTCCGCAGACCATCGCCGTCTCCGCCACTCCCGGCCCGTGGGAGCTCGAGCAGACCAGCGGCGTCTTCGTCGAGCAGGTGATCCGCCCGACCGGCCTGATCGACCCGCCCGTCGAGATCAAGCCGGTCGAGGACCAGGTCGACGACCTGATCAACGAAGCGCGGATCACGGCGAGGAAGGGCTACCGCACCCTCGTCACCACCCTGACCAAGCGGATGGCGGAGGATCTGACCGAGTTCATGCACGAGGCCGGCCTCAAGGTGCGCTACATGCACTCGGACGTCGAGACCCTCGAGCGCATCGAGCTGATCCGCGACCTCAGGCTTGGAGTCTATGACGTCCTCGTCGGAATCAACCTGCTCCGCGAAGGCCTCGACATCCCCGAATGCGGGCTGGTCGCCATCCTCGACGCCGACAAGGAGGGCTTCCTCCGATCCGAGACCTCGCTGATCCAGACCATCGGCCGGGCCGCCCGCAACGTCGAGGGCCGGGTCATCCTCTACGCCGACCGGACCACCGGCTCGATGGAGCGGGCGCTGCGCGAAACCGACCGCCGCCGCCAGAAGCAGGTCGAATATAACGAGGCCCACGGAATCACCCCGACGACGATCAAGCGGGACATCCAGAACATCCTCGCCGACGTCAGCCAGCGCGACGGAGTCAGGGTCGACACCGGCGACGAGGACCGCCCCCACCTCGTCGGCCACAACCTCAAGGCCTATATCGCCGACCTCGAGGCCCGCATGCGCAAAGCCGCCGGCGACCTCGAGTTCGAGGAAGCCGGAAGGCTCCGCGACGAGATCCGCCGCCTCGAGGCAGACGAGCTCGGAATCCCCGACCACGAGAAGAAGGCGCCGCTCCTCGGCCACTCGACCGAGGGCAAGCCGGGCACCCGCAAGACCCGCTTCGGCAAGCAACAGGCGATCAGGCTGCGCAAGCGGATGGGCGGGCGGCGGTAACTCGCCGATAGAAAAGAGTTCAAAAGCATCCGAATTTTGGGAGCGGTAAAATTCATGGTGAAAGGACTCACCATGATCCGCAGCTTCAATGATGCCGAAGCCGAGAAAATCTGGAACGGCGAGCGCAGCCGGAAGCTGCCTGCCGAGATCCAGCAGCGAGCGTTCCGTAGGTTGCAGTGGATCGACTCAGCGGTCGATCTGGCCGATCTGGCCGTGCCTCCAAGCAATCGTCTGCACCCTTTGACGGATGATCGCGAGGGCCAGCACTCCGTTTCAATCAACCTGAAATGGCGTATATGTTTCGTGTGGCGCGATGGAGGCGCCGAGCATGTTGAGATCATCGACTACCACTGATCCGAACTGGCTCGAAAACGAGCACGCCGGGCGCCTCCTCGCCACCGAGCTGATGGAGCCACTTGAATTGTCCGCGGCGGCGCTCGCGTCGGCCCTTCAGGTGCCGGTCGAGCAAGTCATTGCCGTAATCGAGGGCGAGACCGCGATGGACGCGGAGCTGGATCTTAGGCTCGCTCGCTATTTCGGCCTGTCGGAAGGCTTCTTCCTTCGACTTCAAATCCGATATGAGCTGCTTGAGGCGAAACGTGCTTTGAATGGCGAGCTGGACCGGATCGTTCCCCGCGCCGCCTGATCTCATCCCCGCGCTGGCAGGAACCTCGGATTCCTCAGCAGCGCCGCCGACACCAGAGCCACCAGCCGCCCCACCGGGAAGATTTCGACGAAGATCATCGGCATCCGGAACAGCGGGTTGCGGCAGGTTTCAGCGAAGGCGCGCATCTCCGCCGACTTGGCCTCGATCGCCGACCCTCGTATTCCCTCCATTTCGGAGTCGCCTCCGCATCACGCCGCGGCCGAATGCTGGTAAAATCGCACTTTCGCTAACGGTGGGAGGACCGGCATGTCGACTCAGCAATTTCTCGATCTGGAAGCCGCCCAGAGCGTCAGGCGGATTCCGTTCAAGACGGCCAGGGTCGTCCCCGGCTTCGTCAGCGGCACCTACATATTGATCGTCAGCGGCGTGACGGCGTGCGTCAACATGAAGGTGCGGCTGTCGCCTTTGATCTACATCCGCTGCCCCGAATATTGGGGCATCGAAGTGCTCGGCGAACTCACCGGCGGCCACTGCATCATCGGTATAGTCCCCACGCCCTACACGGTTTTCATCCAGCTGAACGGCATCGTCGGATCGAAGGGCATCGAGGTTCTGGGTGCCGGCTCGTCCAAGAAGATCAAGGTGCCGGGGGGCTGCAAATCCACGATCACCTCGTTCGACGTGGCGGAGAAGGCGTAGGCGCGTCGGCGAATACCGTCATCGCGCCGGCAGCAGCTTCGGATTCCTAAGCAGCCCCGCCGACACCAGAGCCACCAGGAGCCCGACCGGGAAGATCTCGATGAAGATCATCGGCATCCGGAACAGCGGGTTGCGGTAGGTCTCCGCGAAGGCGCGCATTTCCGCCGCCTTGGCCTCGACCGCGGCCGCCGCCGCGCCCCGGGCGCGCAGGGCCTCGATCTGGCTGGCGCTGTATTCCGCCATGAAGTCGTAGCCCGACACCGCGACGAATATCTCCCAGCCGATCGCGTAGACGATCCCGGCCGCGGCGGCCATTCCGAGGCCGAGGGCGAAGGCGCGGCCGAAGCGTATGACTCCGCCGCACTCGACGTCGCGATAGCGTTTCACGCCGACGAAGATCAGCGACAGGGCGATCAGCATGAACAGATAGCTGACCAGCATCGCCGTCTCGTCGTGGGCGGTCAGGTCGAGGGCGAGCATGAAGCTGATCAGGGTGATCGCGACGGCGCCGGCGATGCCGCCGTAGGTGAGCGCATATCTCATGGCCTGTCCCCCTTTTCGTGAGCCGGAAGGCTTAACCGGCGCCGCGGCGCGAGACCATCGCCCGAAAGGGTGATTCGCCCGCGATCCGCCTAAGGGATGAGCCTCAGCCAGCGCGCCTTCTCGATCGCCTGCACCCGCCGCGCCACCTCCAGCTTCTCGTAGACCCGGGCGACATGGGTCTTGATCGTGTTCGGCGAAATGGCGAGCGTCCTCGCCATCTCCTTGTTCGACTGGCCGGAAGCGAGCAGCGCCAGTATCTCGCATTCGCGCGGGGACAGGCCGAGCGACCGGATCGCGGCCTCGTTGCGGACGAATTCGGCGGGCGCCGGCGCCGGGGTCAGCCTGCGTCCGACCCAGATCCCGAGGGCGACGAAGCCGGCGGCGACCAGGGCGACATAGATTTCGACCGAATAGGCCCGGGTGACGTAGCGATATTCGAGCCACTGAAGCAGCCCGGCGCCGGCCGCCAGCGCCAGCGCATAGAGGAAGATCGTCCGCGCCATTGGCTCACGCTGCCAGAAACGTGGGCCGGAAACCAGCCGACGGGGTGACGCGGCGGCGATCCATCCCTATCTCGCCCCGACCATGGCCGCTCCCGTCCTCGCTTATGAAGATCTCGGCCTGATCCAGGGCTCGGGCTGGCTGTTCCGCGGGCTCGACCTGTTCGTCGGCGCGCGCGACCGGCTGGCGCTGATCGGCCGCAACGGCGCAGGCAAGACGACCCTGCTCAAATGCCTCGCCGGCCTGATCGAGACCGACGAGGGCCGAAGGACGATCCAGCCCGGGACGAAGGTGGTGCTGCTCGAGCAGGATCCGCGGGTCGACGGTTTCTCGACCCTTCGCGAGTTCGCGCTCCACGGCCCGGAGGCGCCCGCCCCGCACGAGGTCGACGCGATCGCCGACCAGCTCGGAATCGACCTCGACCGGCCCGCCGCCACCGCCAGCGGCGGCGAGCGCCGGCGAGCCGCCATCGCCCGGGCGCTCGCCCAGGATCCCGACGTGCTCCTGCTCGACGAGCCGACCAACCATCTCGACCTCGGAGCGATCGAGTGGCTCGAGGAGTGGCTCGGCCGCTATACCGGCGCCTTCATCGCGATCAGCCACGACCGCACCTTTTTGAAGCGCCTCACCCGTTCGTCGCTGTGGCTCGACCGGGGAACTCTTCGCCGGGCCGAGATCGGCTTCGGCGGCTTCGACGCCTGGACCGAGCAGGTCTATGCCGAGGAGGCGCGCAACGCGGAACGGCTGGACGCGAAGCTCAAGCTCGAGCTCCACTGGCTCCAGCGCGGGGTGACCGCCCGGCGCAGGCGCAACCAGGGCCGGCTCGCCAAGCTCCACGAGATGCGCGCCGCCCGCGCCGCGATGCTCGGCCCGGCCGGAGCGGCCAGGCTCGGGCTCGAGAATGACGACGTCAAGACCAAGATGGTGATCGACGCCGAGAAGGTGACGAAGCGCTTCGGCGAGCGCGCCATCGTCAGGGACTTCACCCTGCGCATCCAGCGCGGCGACCGGATCGGCGTGGTCGGCGCCAACGGCGCCGGCAAGACCACCCTGCTCCGGCTCCTCACCGGCGAGATCGAGCCCGACGAGGGCAGGATCCAGCGCGCCAAGACCCTTCAGGGGATCATGATCGACCAGCAGCGCCGGCTGCTCGATCCCGACAAGAGGGTCCGCGACATCCTCGCCGACGGCGGCGACTGGATCGAGGTCAGGGGCGTCAAGAAGCACGTCCAGGGCTATCTCAAGGAGTTCCTGTTCGAGCCGACCCTGGTCGACGCCAGGATCGGCACCCTCTCCGGCGGCGAGCGCTCGCGCCTCCTGCTCGCCCGCGAGTTCGCCCGCCGCTCGAACCTGCTCGTCCTCGACGAGCCGACCAACGACCTCGACCTCGAGACCCTCGACCTGCTCCAGGAGGTGATCGCCGATTATGACGGCACCGTCCTCATCGTCAGCCACGACCGCGACTTCCTAGACCGCACCGTCACCATCACCCTCGGCCTCGACGGCTCCGGCAAGGTCGACATCGTCGCCGGCGGCTATGAGGACTGGGAAAGGAAGAGGGTGGAGAAGGCCCGACCCCGCTCCCCGGCGAAGGCCGGGGCCCAGACGGCTTCCGAACCTGGACCCCGGCCTTCGCCGGGGAGCCGGAAGCTCACCTACAAGGACCAGCGCGACTACGACCTCCTCCCCGACCGGATTCACGCGCTCGAGGCCCAGATCGCCCGCGACGAGGAGGCGCTCCACGATCCCGACCTCTACACGAGGGACCCGAAGCGCTTCGCCGCTCTGACCGCCGCGATCGACAAAGCGCGGGCGGAGCGCGACGCCGCCGAGGAGCGCTGGCTCGAGCTGGCGGAGAAGCTGGAGGCGCTGACCACTTAGTTCCTCCCCGAGCTTGCTCGGGGAGGGGGACCGCGACGCGAAGCGTCGTGGTGGAGGGGGAATTCGGACTCAGCACTGCCCCTCCACCAGGCTTCGCCTGGTCCCCCTCCCCCAGCAAGCTGGGGGAGGAATTCTTCCTACCGGCAGCTCGACCCCGGCCCTTCGTCCAGGTCCAGGCAGCGCCCGTCGATGCTCCCGGTCGGGATCGTCACCCCGATCGTCGCCGCGAGGGTGGGCAGGATGTCCGCCGTCTCCACCGCGAGCGACTGCTCGAACGGCGCCATGCCCTTGCGCCAGAACAGGATCGGCACCTTGCGGTCGTAGTCCCACGGGCTGCCGTGGGTGGAGGTATAGCCCCGGCTGGTGTCGAAGATTGGGGTCACGCGGGGCTTCAGGAGGACGATGAAGTCGCCCGACCGCTCCGGGTCGAAGCTCGCCCTGGCGCGCTGGATCAGGCTCCACGTGTCCGGCGGCCCCGAAGGCCCGGGCGCCGCAATCAGCTCCGCTTTGGTGAAGACCGCCGCCACCTGGGGATGGCGCTTGTAGGCCGCGACCGCCTCGCGGAGCACCCGGGCGCGCTGGGCGGCGGTCAGCTTGCGGTCGATATACATGTCGCCGAACGCGCCGTCGCCGTAGAGGACGTCGCCGCTCAGCTTCAGCCGGGCGGCGAGCGACTTGGCCATGTTGCCCGAGTTGAGCGCCGGATCGACCCGGACGGCGTCGCCCGCGGCATGGTCGCGGTGGCGCTCGGGAATGTCGTGGCCGCCATGGTCGGCGGTGAGCATGACCAGATAGTCGATCCCGGTCGCGTCCAGGCCGCGGAAGAAGCCGCCCAGCGCCTCGTCGAGAGCCATCAGCTGGATGCACATCTCGCTGCCCTGGGTCCCGAACGTATGGCCGACATAGTCGGTCGCCGACAGGCCGAGGATGAGGAGGTCGGTCGCCGGCCCTTCGCCGAGCTTCATCTCGCGCCGGAGCGCCTCGCCCATGTCGAGCACCGCCCGGTCGAAATCGGGCGAGGCGCGGAACAGGTTCTTGTCGCCCGCCTCGCGGTCGAACCGCCCGGTCCCGACCGGCTTGCCTCCGCCCATGACGGCGACCGACCGGCTGCGGGGTTCGCAGATCCTGGGGAGGTTGCGCGCCGCTCGGGGACGGGAAAGCGCTTCCGTCACGCCCTCGTTGGCCGCGGCCACCGCCCGCGGCGTGGCCGGAGCGCCGGGATTGACGAAGGCCTTGGCGTCATGGTCCCACCACCAGCGCTCGTCGGGGCGGTAGCCGCCCATCATGATCGCCGCCCGGTCCTTGCCGGAGACGACGGCGACCCGGCTGGCGGGGTTGGCGCGCTTCATATGGTCGCCGAGCGCCGGGACCCGGAGGTGGTAGGAGGAGACCGTATACTGGCCGCCCTTGGAGCTGCTTCCCGGGACCCTCGGATCCTCGGAGCAATAGACTCCCTTGTCCTCGCGCGGCAAGCCGAGGTTGAACCAGTTGTTGGCGATGATCCCGGTCCGTGCCGGCCGCGATCCGGTGAGGATGGTCGAATGGCCGGGACAGGTCTCGGTGGCGTTGTGGCCCTGATAGCCGTTGGGGAAGACGACGCCCTCGGACAGGCGCTGCAGGCCGCCGTCGAAATGCTGGCGGTACTGGGCGAACAGGTCGGCCGAGAATTGGTCGACCGAGATGGCGACGATCAGCTTCGGCTTCTCCGCCGCCTGGGCGGCGCCGGCGGCGAGCGGAAGGGCGAGCAGGGCGGCAAGGCGTGCGAGCTTCATGAACATCCCCCTTTTGATGCTGCACCTGCCTCTACATGGAACAGTGGTTTGAGCAAGGCCCCTCAAGGCGCTCGACTTGCGGCTTTTTCTTTGGCAGCCACGCGCCTCCAACCAGGGGGTTAGAGACATATGGATTCGACCGACGCCGCAGACCTGATTGCCGAAATCCACGAGGACCGCGCCGAGAACGCGGCCGCGGAAACCTTCCGAAATCGCGCCGCCCTGATGATCGCCGTCCTCGCCGCCGTGCTGGCGGTGGGCGGGCTCGGCGGCGGCAACGCCACCGACGACATGATCGCGAACAACATCAAGGCGAGCGACACCTGGGCCTTCTACCAGGCCAAGAACGTGCGCCAGACGATGTACGAGATCGAGGCCGAGAAGCTGAAGGCCTCGCTCGCCGCGGGCGGAATCGCAGCCCCCGAGCGGCCGTCCGCCGAGGCCCGGCTCAAGGATTACGAGGCGACCGTCGCCCGCTACGACAGCGAGCCGGATCCGAACGATCCGACCAAAGGCGAGGGCAAGAAGGAGCTCTCTGCCCAGGCGAAAAGCTACGAATCGGCGTTCGACGAGGCGGCCCGGCGCGACGACAATTTCGACTTCGCCGAGGTCCTCCTCCAGCTCGCTTTGGTGCTCGGCTCGGTCGCCATCCTCGCGGTCAACCGCTGGATCCTGATCACCTCGGCGGTGCTGGGCGGACTCGGCGCCCTGCTCACCCTGAACGGCTTCTTCCTGCTGATGCCGCTTCCGTAAAATCCTCCCCATCGGAGATGGGGAGGGGGACCACACGAAGTGTGGTGGAGGGGTAGCTGACGAGGCAGCGCCAATTACCCCTCCACCAGGCTTCGCCTGGTCCCCCTCCCCGAGCAAGCTCGGGGAGGATTCTTACCCTCCGCGCGCCTCCTTCAGATGCGCCCGTATCTCCTCGTCCGTCGGCGCTCCGTGCGCCGCCTGCTCGAGCAAAGCGAGCCCCCGCACCCGGTCCTTGCCGCTCCTGAACAAAAGCCAGCCGAGCGTGTCGGCGGTCACCGGATTGCGCGGCTCCAGCGCCCAGGCGCGGCGCGCGAGCGGGACTGCGCGCTCGTAATCGCCGGTCTCGGCATAGGCCCAGGCGAGATTGTTGAGCAGGGTCGAATCGTTGTCGCCGAGGCGCCTGCGCACCCCTTCGTAGAGGGCGATCGCCTCAGGCCAGCGCTTCGCCTGCAGATAGGCGTTGGCCGCCACGGTCCGGGCCGCGACGTTCTGCGGATTCTGCTGGAGGAACAGGGTCAGCACCTTCGTCGCCGCCGCATCGTCGCCAGAATTGCGGAGCGCCTCGACCAGCCGAAGCGCCACCGGCTCGCTGAAGGCGAGGTTCGCCGCCCGCCGGTAGGCGACAGCGGCTCCCGCATAATCGCCCTGCACGGCGAGAGCGTCGCCGACCAGGACATGGGCGTCGGGCGCCCCGGGGGCCTTGGCCTGGAGCTGGCGCGCCCGCTGCAGCGCCTCGGGGCCCAGGCCCCGGCCGAGCAGGGCGCGGATCAGGACGACCTGAGGAAGCGCCGCGTCGGGCCAGGCGGCGGCGTCTCGGCGAAGGGCGGCGAGCTCGCCGTCGCCGAGGGGATCGTCGAGCGGAGCGGTCGCCGACGGCCGCGGCGCCGCGGCCCGGCCGAGATAGCGCACCGCCGCGGTCTCGTCGCCGATCCGGGCATAGGCCTTGCCGATGATGCTGAGCGTATAGGCGTCGGCGTCGGCGCGGTCGGCGAGCGGCCGCAGCGTATCGATCGCCGCCCTGACGTCGCCGCTCCGCCACTGGGCGGAGCCGAGCAGCCGGCGGGCCTTGAGGTTGCCGGGCTGGGCCTTGAGCAGCCGCTTCAGCGGCGCCATCGCCAGCGACGCATTGCCGGAGCCGAGCTCGATCGTCCCGGCGAGAAGCATCGCCGCCGGACGGTTGTCGAAGGCTCCGCCGGTGCGCCGGTAGAGGCTCCGCGCCAGGGCGTAGTCGCGGCCGCGGGCAGCGAGCATCGCCTGGAGGTAATAAGCCGATGGGTTGTTCTCGGAGACGGCGAGGATCCGCCTCGTGTCGGCCAGCATCTCTCGGGTCCGGCCGAGGTCGCCCAGGGTGGCGGCGCGCTCGATCAGGACGGCGACGTTGACGGGATCGATCTCGAGCGCTCGGTCGAACCAGGGCATCGCCGCGGCGAGGCCGTACTGGCTTCGGGTAAGCTCGCCTCGAAGCCTGAGCGCCTCGACGTTGCGGGGCCCCAGCGCGACCGCCCGGTCGGCGGCCTCGATCGCCCCGGCCGTCTCCCCGGTTGAGCGCCGGAAGTCGGCGATGTCGGCCCAGAGCGAGTCGTCGTCCGGAGCCGCGGCGAGGGCCCGGTCGAAAGCCTTGGCGGCCTCCTCGAGCCTGCCGGTGAGCTGATAGGCCCGGCCCAGCATCCGGCTGGCATAAGCGGCGTGAGCGGGGCCGGCCTTGCGCGCCTCGGCCTCGGCGCTCTCCGCCTGCCCCTGAAGGAGAAGGGCATGGGCCATCAGATGGCCGGTCTCGGCCACGGGCATCCCCAAGGCGTTGGCGCGCTTGAGCTCGGCCTCGGCGGCGCCGCCGTCGCCGAGCAGCAGATAGGTGCGCGCCTGGGCGAGCCTCAGCGCCTTGTTGTCCGGCTCCGCCTTGATCGCGTTCAGCAGCTCGATCCGCGCCGTCCGCGGCTGGCCCTGCGCCAGCGCATCGAGCCCGCGGCGATAGGCCTGGTCCGCGGATTGCGGGCCCGCGTTCGAGCAGGCGGCGGCGCCGAGCAGGAGCAGGGCGGCGAGGGCGGAGCGGGCGCTCATGGCTGAAGGTCGTATTGCTTCATCAAATCGTAGAGCGTCGGCCGGCTGATCCCGAGCAGCTTGGCCGCTCCGGAGATGTTGTTCTCGGTCCGGGCGAGGGCCTGGCGGATCGCGCGGCGGTCGGCGAGCTCGCGCGCCGACTTGAGGTTGACCGGCAGCGCCGCCTCGCTCCTCGCCTCGAGGTCGAGGTCCTCGGCCGTCACCAGCTTGCCGTCGGCCATGATCACCGCCCGCTTCATCCGGTTCTCGAGCTCGCGGACGTTGCCGGGCCACGGCCATTCGTCGATGGCGGCGAGCGCTCCAGCGCTGAGCCCCTTCACCGCCGGATTCATCTCGCGCGCGAAGCGATGCGCGAAATGCTTCGCGAGCAGGACCGAATCGCCATGGCGCTCGGCGAGGCTCGGGATCCGGACGACGATCTCGGCGAGGCGGTAATAGAGATCCTCGCGAAAGCTCCCCGTCTTGATCATCTCCGGCAGGTCCTGATGGGTCGCGCTGACGATCCTCGTATCGACGGCGATCGGCTTGCGCCCGCCGATCCGCTCGATCACCCGCTCCTGGATGAAGCGGAGAAGCTTGACCTGGAGCGGAAGCGGGATGTCGCCGACCTCGTCGAGGAAGAGCGTCCCGCCATGGGCGAGCTCGATCTTGCCCTCGGTGGTCTTGATCGCTCCGGTGAAGGCGCCTTTCTCGTAGCCGAACAGCTCCGCCTCGAGCAGGTTCTCCGGGATCGCCGCGCAGTTGATCGCGACGAAGGCGCCGCAGGCCCGGTTGCTGGCCTGGTGGAGGCCGCGGGCGAGCAATTCCTTGCCGGTGCCGCTGGCGCCCAGCAGCATCACCGAGACGCCGGTATTGGCGACACGCTCGATGGTGCGCGCCACCTTGAGCATCTCGGGCGCTCCGGTGATCATCGTCCCGAGCACCGTCTGGTCCTCGCCGACCCTCTCCTCGAGCTTGCGATTCTCGGTCTCGATCCCGTGCAGCTGGAAGGCGCGGCGGACGATCAGGCCGAGCTGGTCGATGTCGACCGGCTTCTGGTAGAAATCGTAGGCCCCCGATGCGATCGCCCTCAGCGCGCTTTCGCGGGCGCCGTGGCCCGAGGCGACGATCACCTTCGTCTCCGGCTTGAGCGACAGGATCGTCTCCAGGGTGGCGAAGCCCTCGGTCACTCCGTTGGGATCGGGCGGAAGGCCGAGGTCGAGCGTGACCACCGGCGGCTCCTCCGAACGCAGCAGGTTGATCGCGGAATCTCGGTTGGAGGCGACCAGCACCTCGTAATCGTCATAGGCCCAGCGCAGCTGACGCTGCAGGCCCTCGTCGTCCTCGACGATCAGCAGTTTCGCCCTGGTGTCCACGCTCATGCCCGAATCCGTCCGATCTCGAAGCTGGTCTCACCCAGCGGTAAAAACACCGTGAAGCGGCTGCCCTCGCCGGGGCGGCTGTCGACCTCGATCCGCCCGCCCATCGCCGTAACCAGGCTTCGCGCCTCGAAGGCGCCGACCCCGAAGCCGCTCTCCTTCGTCGACGCGAAGGGCTGGAACAGGCGCGTCCGGATGAAGTCGGCCGACATGCCTTCGCCCCGGTCGGTGATTTCGATCACCGCTTCGGCTCCGCTCGCGCCGCAGCGGATGGTGATGGGCGCCCCGGCGGGGCTGGCGTCGATCGCATTCTGGACGAGGTGGCCGAGCGCCTGCTCGAGGCGCACCGGATCCGCCACCGCCGGCACGTTCTGGTCGCCCTCGACCTCGACGGGATGGACCCGCCTCTTCACCTGGGCGACGGTCGCGACCGCCTGGCCTATCGGGATCGCCCGAACCGGTTCCGCCTCGACGTTGTTGCTGCCGCGGTGGAGACGGGCGAGGAGGTCGTTCATCTTCTTCACCGAGCTGTGCAGGGTCGCGATCATGTCCTCCCGGAATTCCGGCTTGTCCGCGTGCCGCTCCGCGTTGCGGATGACGAGGCTCAGCTGGCTGACCAGATTCTTCACGTCGTGGATGATGAAGGCGAAGCGCCGGTTGAACTCGTCGAACCGCCGGGCGTCGGCGAGCGCGTCCTGGGTATGCGCCTCGGCCAGATAGCTCGCGGCCTGGATCCCGACCGTCCGGAACAGGTCGAAATCCTCCCAGTCGAGCGGCCGCCGGACGAGGGGATGCTCGAGCAGGACGAGGCCGACGAGGCGGTCGCCATGGATCAGGGGCACTCCGGCCCAGAGGCCGTCCAGGTCGGCGAGCGGGCCGGGCACGCGCACCTCGGCCTCCTCGGTCCGGATCCGGTTGCCGCTCAGGCCGGTGAAGTCGACGACATGGCCGCTCTTCTCGAGGAATCGGATCAGGCCGGCGCCGTCCGGGCTCGCCTCGGGCAAATCGTCGTGCCAATTCCAGCGCGCGGCGACGCTGAGGCGTCCCCCTTCCGGGACGAGCAGCAGCCCGGAGGGCGACTCGGCGATGTCGGCGATCGCCTTGATGATCCGCTCGCCGAGCGGGGCGTCGCCGCCGACCGTCCGGGTGAAGCGGAGCCATTCCTCCCGATAGTCGTAGCGATGCTCGAAGAAGTGCTTTGCGACGATCACCCTCGACCAAGCCCGCATCCGACCGGAGGGCAGGAGGATCACCGCGGCGACGGTGATCGCGAAGACGAGGCCGACCTGACCGATCCGGACCCAATTGCCGCCGACGACCTCGAGCGCCCGGCTCGCGGTCATCATCAGGATGAGATAGCCGAGGATCGCGATCAGCGAGAGCGACTGGAAGGTCGCCGCGCGCGACAATTGCATCCGCCAGCCGGAATTGCGGCGGCTTGCCAGAGCGAACAGGGGCACCAGCATCGACAGGATCGCGCCCCGCATCGCGTAGAGGTCGTCGACCGGCCCACGCGTCAGCCAGGCGACCGTGTAGAGGTGGAGGTCGTAGGCCCACATCCCGGCGAGCGCGATCATCGGCAGCCGGATCCCCCAGCGGCTCTCGTGAGCGGCCTGTCCGTAGAGATTGTGGACGAGGACCAGGGAGCCCGCGGCGATGGTGAGCCCGATCACCTGAAGCGTCGAGGTCAGGGCACCGTAAAGGATCGCGTTGCGCTGGAATTCCGGGGTGACTCCGGCGAGGGTGAGCTGGAGCGCGATCACCGCTGCGAGCGACGTATAGACCAGCTTCACGCCGCCCTGCCCGCGCTCGTCGGCGGCTCGGCTGACGATCGCGAACATGAAGCCGAGGAAGGCGAAGTTGCGGGCGGCCTCCGCCACCCCCGCGCCGAGGCTGTGCGGCCCCTGGAACGCGGCGAAGATCGCCCAGGCCGAAGTCACCGCGAAGGCGGCGACGAGGCGCCGGGTGCCGCCGTCCTCCTTCCAGCGCCGGAGCTGCCAGAGGGCGAGCGCCCCGTAGAGCAGGGCGGCGACCGCGTGGGCCCAGAAGCCGAGCAGTCCGATCACCGCGCGCCCTCCGGAAACAGCACCACCCTTACCGACTGGAGGAGGATGAGGAGGTCGAGGAAGGGGGTGTAGTTCTTGGCGTAGTAGAGGTCGAACTCGAGCTTCTGCCTCGCGTCCTCGACGCTGGCGCCGTAGGGGAAGTTGATCTGGGCCCAGCCGGTGATCCCCGGCTTCACGACGTGGCGCTCGGCGTAATAAGGCAGGCGCGCCTCGAGGTCGGCGACGAACTGCGGCCGCTCGGGGCGCGGCCCGACCAGGCTCATCCTGCCGGTCAGCACGGTCCACGCCTGGGGAAGCTCGTCGATCCTCAGCTTGCGGATCACCGAGCCGACCCGCGTCACCCTCGGATCGTCCTTCTGCGCCCAGACCGCCTTGCCGCCGACCTCCGCGTCCTCGCGCATCGAGCGCAATTTCACCAGCTCGAAGCTCTGACCGTACAGCCCGACCCGGCGCTGGCGGAAGAAGGCCGGCCCCTTGCTCTCCAGCTTCACCGCGAGCGCGGTCAGAAGGATGAGCGGAGCGAAGAGGATCAGGATCGCGCCCGAGACGATGATGTCGAACAGCCTTTTGCCCGCCGCCGACAGCCGCCGCCCCGACGAGAAGCCGTCGGAGAATATGAGCCAGCTCGGATTGACGCTGTCGAGGTCGACCCGCCCGGTCTCGCGCTCGATGAAGGAGGAGAATTCGTTGACATGGACCCCGGTCGTCTTGATCCGCAGAAGGTCGGCGAGCGGAAGGGCGTTGCGCCGCTCCTCGAGCGCCAGCACCACTTCGGTCACCCGAAGCCGGACGACATGGGCGGTCAGATTGGCGATGTCGTCGCGGTTGACCGCGTGCGGGACCGCCTGCGGCCCGTCGTTCATCCCGACATAGCCGGCGATGGCGAAGCCCGCCCCCTCGGTCCGGGCCAGCGCCTCGAGCCGGGCCGCGCGCGGCCCGGCGCCGAGGACGAGGATCCGCCGCTTGAACGCCTCGCTGCCGAGCGCCCGGCCGAACAGGAGCCGGGCGGCGAACAGGAGCAGCAGCGCGAAGCCGGTCGCGTAGAGCAGGTTCGAGCGCCAGAAGGTCAGCGGCGGAAGGAAGAAGAAGACCAGGGCAAGCAGAAGCACGCCCAGCGACACCGAGACGACCAGCCGGGCCGCGGCGAGCCGCATCGAGCGCAGGGCGTCGACCCCGTAGGCGCCGACCCCGACCATGGCGAGCTGGAGCACGATCGCGAAGGTCATGAGATGCGGCAGCCGCCCGACATTGGGATCGGCGCTGCCCTCGATCTGCCACAGGCGCAGAAGCCACCCCGCCTCCCCGGCCGCGATCAGCAGCAGGAAGTCGATCACGCCCAGCACCAGCACGCTGTGGGGGACGTAATGCTTGAACAGCCTGATCAACGGAGCGGCGCCTCGCGGTGTGTAAACTCTACCGACAGGCCCTTAGTGTCGCTCAAATTGACAAAGAAAGCGTGAAAACCGTCGGATATGGCGTGGGCGGGGGCCGGGAAGCGGGCGCGGCGGCCGACCTCGCATGGCGCTGGTGCCGCTTCGACGACCTCACGGTGCGCGAGCTGCAGCACATCTTCGCCGCGCGGCAGCGGGTGTTCGCCATCGAGCAGCAGTGCATCTATCTCGATGTCGA
>DASQJV010000393.1:0-4475 GCA_035630855.1 Allosphingosinicella sp.
AAGGTCGACGTGATGAACTATCGAAGAGCGCCGCAGGACGTCTACGACGACCCGGAAGCGCTGCAGCGCTGGGCCGGGCTGGCGGTGGAGGCGGGCGTGAGAGGGGCGGCGAAGAAAAGGTCGAGGAAGAGTGCGTCATCCCGGGCTTGACCCGGGATCCATGAACACGGCCGAACGAAGCCTCACGCCGCGGTGTTCATGGATCCCGGCTTTCGCCGGGATGACGATCAGCGCACGGGCCGCATCAGCGGCGCGATTCCGGGTCTTTCCTCGATCGAGGGGAGGAAGCGCGGCTCGATCCTTTTCCTCGACGCCTGCTCATAGGCATAGCCCAGCGACAGGATCATCCCGTCCGACCATTTCGGGCCGATGAAGCTCAGGCCCACCGGAAGGCCTTTGACGTGGCCCATCGGCACGGTGAGGTGGGGATAGCCGGCGATGGCGGCGAAGCCGCCGGCGCCTCCGCCCGAAATCTGGTCGCCGTTGACGGCGTCGATCGGCCAGGCCGGGGGCATGGTCGGCCCGACCAGGGCGACGACATCATTGTCCTTGAGCATCTTGTCGATGCCTTCCGCCCCCGCCAGCCTCAGGCTGGTCTCGCGCGCCTTCTTGTAATCGGGATCGTCGAGGCCCTTGGTCTTCTCGGCCTCCTCGAACGTGTCCTGGCCGAACAAAGCGAGCTCGCGCGCCGAGCCCTTGTTGAAGGCGATGACCTCGGCCAGGGTCCGGGTCCTGACGCTAGCCGGAGTGGTCGCGAGATAGGCGTTGAGGTCGGCCTTCAATTCGGTCAGCAGCACCTTGAGCTCGCCTTCGCCCATCTCCCGCTTGCGCTCGAACTTGGCGATGTCGACCAGCACCGCGCCCTGCGCCCTCAGCGTCTGCAGCGCCGCCTCGAACGGAGCGTCGGTGCCGAAGCCGCTGGCGAAGCGCATCACCCCGATCCTCTTGCCGCGCAGCGAATCGGCGGCGAGCCCGGCGGCGAAGTCGGCGCGGTGCGAGTCCGCCTCGCGGGTCTGCGGGTCCGCCGGATCGCTTCCGGCGATGGCCGAGAGCACCAAAGCGGAGTCGCGAACCGTCCGGGTCATCGGCCCCGGCGTGTCCTGGCTGTGGCTGATCGGAACGACATGGGTCCGGCTGACGAGGCCGACGGTGGGCTTGAAGCCGACGATCCCGTTGATCGCGGCCGGGCAGGTGATCGAGCCGTCGGTCTCCGTCCCGATCGCGGCCGGAACCATCCCCGCGGCGACCGCCGATCCGCTTCCGCTCGACGAGCCGCAGGCATTGCGGTCGAGGGCGTGCGGGTTTCGGGTCTGGCCTCCGACCGCGCTCCAGCCGGAGATGGAATCGTTGTCGCGGATGTTCGCCCATTCGGACAAATTGGTCTTGCCGACGATCACCGCCCCCGCCTGGCGGAGCCTCGCCACCAGAGGCGCGTCGCGGTTGGTGACGTTGGCGGCCAGGGCCAGGCTGCCGGCCGTCGTCGGAAGCGGCCCCAGCGTCTCGATATTGTCCTTGATCAGGATCGGCATTCCGAACAGCGGGCCGCGCGCGCGCCGGATCCTGTCGAGGGTCCGGGCCTGGTCGAGGGCGGTCGGATCGACGGCGATGACCGCGTTGATCCGGGGATTGAGCGCCCTGATCCGCTTCAGCGCCGCCTTGGTGTTGGCGGTGGCGGTTTCGGCGGAGCTGAATTCGGGCGCCCGCTGGGCGGCGGCGGCCGAGGCGAGCAGGGCGATTGCGAGCAAGGGGGCGATGCGGCGCATTTTTGCGACTCTCCTGATGTTTTCACGTTGCGATGCCGCGTCGCGAGGGACGCGTCCAGCCGTCGCGCCAAATCCTCCCCGCGATTTCGCGGGGAGGGGGACCGCGCGAAGCGCGGTGGAGGGGTTCTGGGCGCTGCAGAACCCCTCCACCATGCTTCGCATGGTCCCCCTTCCCGGCAAATGCAGGGGAGGATTTCAGGTGCCTTCCCCTCGCCCGCAAAAATGCTAAGGCCCCGCCGATGAGCAAAGGGCCGCAGAGAGTGAGGGGCACCCAGGACATCTGGGGCGAGGAGGCCGACCGCTTCCAGACGGTGGTCGCGGCGTTCGAGCGGGTGCGCCGGCTCTACGGCTTCGGCCGGGTCGAGATGCCGGTGTTCGAGAGCACGGCGGTCTTCGCCCGCTCGATCGGCGAGACCACCGACATCGTTTCCAAGGAGATGTACAGCTTCGAGGATCGCGGCGGCGACAGCCTCACCCTGCGCCCCGAATTTACCGCCGGGATCTGCCGCGCCTATCTCTCGGAAGGCTGGCAGCAGCACGCCCCGGTCAAGATCGCCACCCACGGCCCGGCCTTCCGCTACGAGCGTCCGCAAAAGGGGCGCTACCGCCAGTTCCACCAGCTCGACGCCGAGATCATCGGCGCCGGCGAGCCGGCGTCGGACGTCGAGCTGATCGCGATGGGCGCGCAATTGCTCGCCGAGCTTGGAATCGGCGAGCGGGTCGATCTCAAGCTCAACACGCTCGGCGACCCCGCGACGCGCGATTCATGGCGCAAGGCGCTGGTCGACTATTTCGAGGGTCACCGCAACGACCTCTCCGCCGAAAGCCGGGCCCGGCTCGACAAGAACCCGCTGCGGATCCTCGACAGCAAGGAGCATCAGGACTGGCCGATCGTCGACAATTCGCCCGTCGTCGACGATTTCCTCACGCCCGAAGCGTCCGATTATTTCGCCAAGGTGACCTCGGGCCTCGACGCCGCCGGGATCGTCTGGAAGCGCGATCCCAGGCTGGTCCGAGGCCTCGATTATTACCGCCACACCGCCTTCGAGTTCGTCACCGAGGATCTCGGGGCGCAGAGCGCGGTGATCGCCGGCGGGCGCTATGACGGGCTCATCGAGAGCCTCGGCGGCCCGCACACGCCGGCGGTCGGATGGGCCGCCGGGATCGAGCGGCTCGGGATGCTGATCGAGGCGCCCGCCAAAGCCGGGATCGACGCGGCCCTCGTCCCACTCGGGGACGCAGCCGAGACCGCCGCGATCGGCCTCGTCGCCCAGCTGCGACGGGCCGGAATCGCCTGCGAGATGGCCTATAAGGGGAATATGAAACGCCGGATGCAGAAAGCGGATTCGAGCGGCGCCCGCTACGCGATCATCGTTGGCGACGACGAGCTCGCCCGGGGCGAGGCGGCGGTGAAGGATTTGAGGACCGGCGAGCAGAAGAACGTGGCGATGACGGACCTGGCCGGGGCGGTGCGCGAGGCATGAGCTCGATCTCGGCCGAACGGATCGCCGCGATCGAGGCGCGGCGCGAGGAGCTTCAGAACGCGATGTCGTCGGGAAATGTCGCGCCCGACGAATTCGTCCGCCTGTCCAAGGATTATGCGGAGATCGAGCCCGTCGCCGCGGCGGCCCGGGAGGTTCGCCGGCTTCGCGCCGAGATCGACCTGCTCGCGGAGATGCTCGCCGATCCGAGCGACGAGATCAGGCAGATGGCGTCGGAGGAGCTGCACGCGCTTCAGTCCCGGCTGCCCGAAGCCGAGCGCGCCCTGGCGCTCAAGCTCCTGCCCCGCGACGCCGCCGACGATCGCGCCGCAATGCTCGAGATCCGCGCCGGCACCGGCGGCGACGAGGCCGCCCTGTTCGCGGGCGACCTGTTCCGGATGTACCAGCGCTATGCCGAGACCCAGCGCTGGAAGGTCGAGCTCATCTCCGCCAGCGCCGCCGAGGTCGGCGGCTATAAGGAGGTCGTCGCCTCGGTCAGCGGCCAGGGCGTGTTCGCCAAGCTGAAATATGAGAGCGGGGTCCACCGGGTCCAGCGAGTCCCGGTGACGGAAAGCGGCGGCCGGATCCACACTTCGGCGGCGACGGTGGCGGTCCTGCCCGAGGCCGAGGATGTCGACGTCCAGATCGACGAGGCCAGGGACCTGCGCATCGACGTCTACCGCTCGTCGGGGCCGGGCGGGCAATCGGTAAACACCACCGACAGCGCGGTCCGGATCACCCATCTGCCGACCGGCCTCGTCGTCATCCAGCAGGACGCGAAGTCGCAGCACAAGAACAAGGCCAAGGCCCTGAAGGTGCTGCGCACCCGCCTCTACGAGCAGGAGCGCGAGCGGCTCGCCTCGGAGCGGGCCGGGGCGCGCAAGTCGATGGTCGGCTCGGGCGACCGGTCGGAACGGATCCGGACCTACAATTTCCCGCAAGGGCGGGTCACCGACCATCGTATCAACCTGACCCTGCACAAGCTCGACGCGATCCTCGAAGGGCCGGGCCTCGGCGAACTGGTCGACGCGCTCGCCTCCGAGGACGAAGCCGAGCGCCTTGCCGGCCTCGACGAAGCGTGAAGCCGGTCACCAGGGCGCTCGCCGACGCCACCCGCCGGCTCGAAGCGACCAGCGACACCCACCGGCTCGACGCCGAACTGCTGATGGCCGCCGCCCTCGACATCGAGCGCGACCGGCTGCTGCTCGACCCGCCGGCGGGCCCGGTCCCG
>DASQJV010000394.1:0-3525 GCA_035630855.1 Allosphingosinicella sp.
ACCGCATGACCAGCTCTTTCTTCCGGGCGGCCATGCGCGCTCCGAGCGCCTCGAGATCGACATCGGTCGCCCGGGCCTGCTGGAAGAGATTGTCGCGGATCTTCTCCTCCTCCTCGACATGGTGCTCGATCTGCTCCTTCAGCACCTTCACCTTGGCATCGTAGAAATCGTCGTCCGGTCCGCCGGCCTCGATCTCGTTGATCAGCAGCTTGGCGCCGTCATGCTCGACATAGGCTTCGTCGAGATCGTCGTCCGAGATCTTGCCGCGAAGCGCCGGGTAGAAAATCTCCTCCTCGATCATCGTGTGGACCTTGAGCTCGGTGCAGATCTGGCGGGCGATCTTCTCCTTGCGGCCGTCGCCGCTCGCTTTCTCGAACTGCTCGAACAGATCCTCCACCTTGCGGTGGTCCTCCATCAGCAGATGGGTGGCATCCATGTCGCGTGCGGTAACCATCGTCTCGCTCTCCTCGTTTGGGCTCTGGAACAACTGGCGCTAGGGACCGGTTCCTTGGCTCCGAAACGCGCGAGGAAGACGCTTGAACGATACCGAGACCCTGTCTCCGCTCCTGCCCGACGAAACCGAGGAAGCGACCCGCCGGCTGCTCCAGAAGGCCTCGGAGCGCGGTCTTCGCCTGGCCACCGCGGAGAGCTGCACCGGCGGCATGCTCGCCTCCCTCCTGACCGACGTCCAGGGCGTCGCCCACGCCTTCGAGCGCGGCTTCGTCACCTACACCAACGAGGCGAAGTGCGAGATGCTGGGCGTTCCGACGGAGCTGATCGAGGAGAGAGGAGCGGTCTCGCGCGAGGTCGCGATCGCGATGGCCGAAGGGGCGCTCGATCGCTCGCGGGCCAATATCGCGGTCTCGATCACCGGCTTCGCCGATAAGGGCGACGAGCCCGGCCTCGTCCATTTCGGCTGCGCCCGCGCCGGCCGCGCCACCGCCCACCGGGAGGAGCATTTCGGTCCGGGCGGAAGAGGTGCTACGCGGGTGAAATGCATGAAGGTCGCCGTTGAGATGATGACGGAGATGCTGTGATGGCGAGACGGCCCCCGTTCGAGGCGATCCACCGCCACGGCTTCGTCCGGGTCGCCGCGGCGAGCCCGACCGGCTCGTCGGGCGACGTCGGCTTCAACGTCGACCAGGCGATCGCCCTGGCCGAGGAGGCGCAGGAGAAAGGCTGCGACCTGGTCGTCTATCCGGAGCTCAACATCTCCTCCTACGCGGTCGACGACCTGTTCCTCCAGGAGGCTTTCCTCGACGCGGTCGAGGACGGCATCGCCCGCTTCCGCGACAAGACGGCGAAGCTCGGCCCGGTCTTCGTCATCGGAGCTCCGCTCCGCCGCAACGGCCGGCTCTACAATTGCGCTTTGGCGGTCTCGAAGGGCCGGATCCTCGGGGTCGTCCCGAAGAGCTTCCTTCCCAATTACCGCGAATATTATGAGAAGCGCTGGTTCGTCTCGGGGATCGGCCTCAACGGCATCGACGTCGCGGTGGCCGGCGAGATCGTCCCGTTCGGGACCGACCTGATCTTCGCCGCCGAGGACCTCGACGACTTCATCTTCCATGTCGAGATTTGCGAGGATTATTGGGCTCCGCAGCCGCCCTCGACGGTCGGGGCGCTCGCCGGGGCGCTGATCCTGTGCAACCTCTCGGCGTCCAACATCACCATCGGCAAGGCCGACGAGCGCAAATTGCTCTGCGCCTCGCAGTCGAGCCGCTGCTGCGCCGCCTATGTCTACGCCGCGTCGGGGCCGGGGGAGAGCACGACCGACCTCGCCTGGGACGGGCAGGGCTCGATCTACGAGATGGGCGAGCTGCTGTGCGATTCGACGCGATTCGACAACAAGGCGGAACTCTGCGTCACCGACATCGACGCCCAGCGTCTGCGCCTCGAGCGCATGCGGATGCCGACCTTCAACGACAATGCCGTCGCCGCCGGACACCCGGAAAAAACCGCCCGTCGCATACACTTCGCCCACAAGCCGAGTCTCGCCGACATCGGCTTCCGCCGCCGCTACCGCCGCTTCCCCTACGTCCCCAACCGGCCCGAGCAGCTCGATTCAGACTGCTACGAGGCGTTCAACATCCAGGTCCAGGGCCTCGCCCGCCGCTTCCAGGCGACGAGCGGGAGCCGGCTCGTCATCGGCGTGTCGGGCGGGCTCGATTCGACCCACGCGCTCATCGTCGCTGCAAAGATGTGCGACTTCCTCGGCCTGCCGAGGACCACCATCCTCGGCTTCACAATGCCCGGCTTCGCCACCGGCGACACCACCAAGGGGAACGCCTGGGCGCTGATGAAGGCGCTCGGAATCGTCGGCGAAGAGATCGACATCCGCCCGGCCGCGATGCAGATGCTCAAGGACATGAAGCACCCCTTCGCCGAGGGGAAGCCGGTCTACGACGTCGCCTTCGAGAACGTCCAGGCCGGGCTCAGGACCGACTATCTCTTCCGCCTCGCCAACCAGCGCAGGGGCTTCGTCGTCGGCACCGGCAATCTGTCGGAGGTCGCGCTCGGCTGGTCGACCTACGGGGTCGGCGACCAGATGAGCCATTACGGGGTGAATGCCGGGGTCCCCAAGACGCTGATCCAGTATCTGATCCGCTGGGCGGTCAAGACCGGGCAATTCGACTCCGATACGAACTCCATTTTGGAGGCGATCCTCGCCACCAAGATCTCGCCCGAGCTGATCCCGGCCGACGACAAAGGCGAGATGCAGTCGACCGAGGGAACGATCGGGCCCTACGAGCTTCACGATTTCTTCCTGTTCCACATCCTCCGCTCCGGCCAGCCGCCGTCCAAGGTCGCCTTCCTCGCCTGGCAGGCGTGGCGCGACTCCGGCGAGGGCCAGTGGCCGATCGGTTTTCCGGACGCCCTCAGGCGCTCCTACGATCTCCCGACGATCCGCAAATGGCTGGAGGTCTTCCTCTACCGCTTCTTCCAGATCAGCCAGTTCAAGCGCAGCGCCATCCCCAACTCGCCCAAGGTCTCGGCCGGCGGAGCGCTGTCGCCGCGGGGGGACTGGCGTGCGCCCTCTGACGGGAATGCGAAGCCATGGCTGGACGAGCTGAAGGCGGCCTTCGACGATTGACCGTCATCCCGGACTTGATCCGGAATCCATGAACACCGCGTCGCGCGGCTTTGCGCGCCGTGTTCATGGATTCCCGCTTGCGCCGGAATGACGGGTGCTAGGAACGTCCCGGATCCGTAACAACCCGCCTTTGTCCTGACCTAAATCAATAAGATTCATGCTGCACTGCGGGAACTTGGCGCACGCGGCGAGCGTTCTACGGAAGTCTTTCAAACCATTAAGGTATAATTGCGTTGATCAGTCTCTCCACCGCTTCGACGCTGGGGCGGAGCCACTTCGCCCGTCCGGCCACCGACCAGACTCTCATCTGCTTTTCCCACCTGCGGTGGAACTTCGTCTTTCAGCGGCCCCAGCATTTGATGAGCCGGTTCGCCGAGACGGGGCGGGTGATCTTCTGGGAGGAGCCCGAGGCGGCGCTTCCCGAGATGGAGCCG
>DASQJV010000395.1:0-5547 GCA_035630855.1 Allosphingosinicella sp.
ATCGCCTTTACTTCACCCGCCGCGGAGAGCAGCTGATCCTCCTGCTTTGCGGCGGCGACAAGTCGTCGCAAGACCGGGACATCAGGAAAGCGAAGGAGATGGCCGCCGCCCTATGAAATTGCGGCACGGACAAACGTAATGCCAAGGAAGGCAAGCTAAATGGAAACGACCCCTACCCGGGCCACCCCCTATGACGCATCCGAGTTTCTCGGCGGCAGCGACGCGCAAGCCGAGCTGATCAATGATGCGCTCGCATCCGGCAACCCAGCTTATGTCGCGCATGCGCTTGGCGTAATTGCCAAGGCAATAGGCATGTCCGAGATTGCCCGCAGGACCGGAATCAAGCGCCAGTCGCTCTACGCCGCGCTCGATGAGGAGGGAAATCCGACTCTCGAAACCTTCTTCTCGGTCCTTCGGGCCCTGGGCATCGTTCTACAGGCGGAAGGCGCGGCAGCCGCGGCAGGAGCGAGATCGAAAAGCGCGAAAGAGCAGCGGCGACCGGCTGATCATCGAACAAGTATGCGCGCACTTCGGCCGATCCAGTCGTGCCGGCGAAAGCCGGAATCCATGAATAGCGACGCCAGCCAGAAAAGCGCCGTGTTCATGGATCCCAGCGTTCGCCGCGATGACGAAGACGACTTGATCCATGTTTGCAAATCCGTCCGCTCACCAGCAGCAATTCGTTAACGCGCTGAGTTTAAAAGCCTCCCTACCTCAACTTGGGGATGGGGATCTCGAATGTCCTCGGACGACGAAAACGGCTTCGACAGCGGCCGGCGTGCGGAAAGGCTCCCGGTCGATGCCGAGACCCGGCTCAGGCCGAACAGCTGGAGCAGCCTCCAGATAAGGATGCTGGACCTGTCGGCTTCCGGCTTCCGGGCGCAATGCGAGGCCCGGGTCAGGCCCGGCGGAAGCGTCTCGCTCGACGTGCCGGGAATCGGTTCGGTCGACGCCCAGGTGGAGTGGCAGCGCGGCGACCAGTTCGGAGCGCGCTTCTTCGCCCCGATCGAGATCAAGTCCTGCCAGTGGACCTTCCCCGAACGGCATCACGCGCTCGCTCGCCTGCTCGTCGAGCGGGCGGGGGCGAAGCGCGCCGGACGCCGTGCGGCCGAAAGCCAGATCAGGCGCGAAATTCTCTCTACCCTGCCGATGCGCAAGGGCGTCGCTTCGGCGTGAATCCGGAGGCGCGGATAAGCGCTTTCTTAACCTCGGTTGCCTAGTCTCTCCCCACCGGTCTCGGGGGGGAACCGGCGGGTCATCATCGGGACGCGACAAGCGATGCGCAAAGGGCGGTTCGCCGGGTTGAGCGACAGGGGCCAGGAGCCCGTCACTCCGCCGGAGCTCGGCGAGCTGCTGCTGTTCGACTTCATCCCCGCCGCGGACGAAGACGACGACCGCGCCGCCTGCGAGCGGGCCCGTACGATCCTCCTCTCGCTGCCACTTCTCGCCGGCTCGCATCTGCTGTGGAGCGGGGTGCTCGTCGGCGGGCTTGCCGCCGCGGGCGCCACCGCGGGTCTCGCGCTGCTCACCGGGCTGCTCCTCGCCATCCTGCTTCTGGACCTGGGACTCTGGCTGGTCCTTCGGCTCGTGCCCCTGCGCCCCTATCAGGCTGCCCGGCTGACCGCGGTCCACGGCGCCGGCATCGCCGCGCTCTGGCTGGGCGCGGCCTTCGCAGTTCCTCCCGCCGCCCAGACGATCCTCGTCAAGGCCGCTCTCATCGCCGGTGCCGGCTCCGCTATTCCCGTCTTCTTCAACATACCGGCGCTGATGATCCTCGCCCTCGCGAGCGCGTTCGGGATCGCGGCCCTGCTTCCGAGCGACGAGCCGGTCGTCCCGATCGGCGCCGCGTTCAGCCTCTTCCTGCTCTGCCTGGGCATCTCCCGGGCGCGACAGACCCTCCTCGGCGCCCGCCAGCGCCTGTCGCTGGAATGGCAGGCGGAAAAGGCGCGCCGCTTCGTCGCCGACTTCGAGGCGAGCGGCCGCGGCTGGTTCTGGGAGACCAATGCGGACGGCGCCCTGACCTACGTCTCCGAGCCGCTCGCCGCCCATCTCGGCCTCGCCGCGGCGGAGCTGGTCGGCCGCCGCTTCGAGGACGTGCTCCTGCTCGATTCCGGCGAGGGCGACGACAGCCGCCGGACGCTCGGCTTCCACCTCTCCGCCCGCTTCCCCTTCGCCGACGTCGTCGTCCGGGCGCCCGCCGCCGAGGAAGTCTGGTGGTCGCTATCCGGAAGCCCCAATTTCGACGGCTACGGCCGCTTCCTCGGCTTCCGCGGGATCGGCAGCAACCTCAGCGAGCAGCGCCGGAGCGAGGCCGAGGCGAGCAAGCTGGCGCGCTACGACAGCCTCACCGGCCTGCCCAACCGGGCGATGATGCGGGCCATGCTGGACACGGCGCTGGCCAATGCCGACGCCCGCCGCCGCGGCTGCGCCCTGATGATCATCGACCTCGACCGCTTCAAGCAGGTCAACGACACGCTCGGCCACCCGGTCGGCGACAAGCTCCTCAAGAAGGTCGCGGCCCGACTCACCGAGGTGCTCGGCGAGGACGGACAGGTCGGGCGGCTCGGCGGGGACGAGTTCGAGGCGATCCTTCCCGGAATCGAGGAAGAGGGCCGCCTGTCGGAGCTGGCCCGGCGGCTGATCGAGCACGTCTCGCGACCCTACAAGATCGAGGGGCACGAGATCAGGATCGGAACCTCGATCGGGATCGCGGTGGCGGTTCCGGGCAAGACCCTCGCCGAGGGCCTGATCAAGGACGCCGACGTCGCCCTCTACGCCGCCAAGGCGGACGGGCGCGGCACCTTCCGCTTCTTCGCCCAGGAGATGCACGCTCTCGCAACCGAAAGGCAGATCCTCGAGAAGGACCTTCGCGAGGCGCTCGCCAACGACCAGCTGACCCTCCTCTACCAGCCGATCGTCGATTCCGTGTCGGAGGAGGTGGTCGCGTTCGAGGCCCTGCTGCGCTGGCACCATCCGGTGCGCGGGCTGCTTCCGCCCGCCCTCGTCATCCCGCTCGCGGAGGAGAGCGGGCTGATGCCCCGGATCGGCGACTGGGTGCTGAGGACCGCCTGCGCCGAGGCGGCGAAATGGCCGCGCCACATCAGGGTGGCGGTCAACCTCTCGCCGGTCCAGTTCGCCGATCCGGCGCTGGCCGCCACGGTGACGGGAACGCTCGCCGCCTCCCGGCTCGATCCGGAGCGGCTCGAGCTCGAGATCAACGAGGCGGTGTTCCTCACCGACCGCAAGCTCACCGAAGCCACCCTGGCGCGGCTCCGCAGCCTCGGCGTGCGCCTCGCCCTCGACAATTTCGGGACCGGCCATTCCGGCCTCGGCCATCTCCGCGACGCCCCGCTCGACAAGATCAAGATCGACCAGAGCTTCGTCCGCGGCGCGGCGAGCCCGGGCAGCCGCAACGGCGCCATCGTCCGGGCGATCGTGGTGCTCGCCGAGAGCCTCGGGATGGACACGACCGCCGAGGGCGCCGAGACGATCGAGGAGCTGTCGCTGATCCGCCGGCTCGGCTGCTCCCAGGTCCAGGGCTTCATCTTCGCCAGGCCGATGCCGGCCGAGGAGGCCCTGAGGCTCGCCACCGAGAGCCGGCCGAGCGCCGAGGTGGTCGGCTTCAGCCGGCCGCCCCGCCACCGCCTGATCCGCAACGGCCGGCTGCTCTGGGAAGGGCGAACCGTGCCGGTCCGGCTCCGCAACATCTCGGCCGGAGGGGCGATGATCGAGTGCGACAACGCGCTCGAGCCGGGCACTCCGGTCGAGCTCGACCTGGCCGAGGCCGGGACCCTCGCCGCCGAGGTGCGCTGGTGCCAGCAGGGCCAGGTCGGCCTCCACTTCGGCGAGGAGTTCGCGCTCGGCAAGCTCGCCCGGACCCGCCGCAAGAGCGCCGCGCCCAAGATGGTGACCCCGGAATATCTCGAGCCCCGCAAGGCGGCGAAGTAGCGGGGGCCAAGCCGGATTCGTCACCCCGGACTTGATCCGGGGTCCATGAACACCGTCGCATGGGCTGGAGTCGCGTCCGTGTTCGTGGATGCCGGATCAAGTCCGGCATGACGAGCTAGCTCGAATAATAAAGGTCGTATTCGACCGGGCTCGGAGTCGTCTCCCAGCGCATCTGCTCTTCCCACTTGAGCTCCATGTAAGCGTCGATCTGGTCGTCGCTGAAGACGTCGCCCTTGGTCAGGAAGGCGCGGTCGTTCTGGAGCGAGATGAGCGCCTCGCGCAGGCTTCCGCACACGGTCGGAACGTTGACCAGCTCCTGCGGCGGCAGGTCGTAGAGATTCTTGTCCATCGGGTCGCCGGGGTGGATCCGGTTCTGGATCCCGTCGAGGCCCGCCATCAGGATCGCCGAATAAGCGAGATAGGGATTGGCGAGGGCGTCCGGGAAACGGAACTCGACCCGTTTCGCTTTCTCGCCGGCGCCGTAGGGGATCCGGCACGAGGCCGAGCGGTTGCGGCTCGAATAAGCGAGAAGCACCGGAGCCTCGAAGCCCGGGACGAGGCGCTTGTAGCTGTTCGTCGTCGGGTTGGTGAAGGCGTTGAGAGCCTTGGCGTGCTTGATCACCCCGCCGATGAAGTAGAGCGCGGTCTCGCTGAGCCCGGCATAGCCGTTGCCGGCGAAGAGCGGCTTGCCCCCGTTCCAGATCGACATGTGGGTGTGCATGCCCGAGCCGTTGTCCGATTTGATCGGCTTGGGCATGAAGGTCGCGGTCTTGCCATAGGCCTGGGCGACCATGTGGACGACATATTTGTAGATCTGCATCCGGTCGGCGGTCTGCACCAGCGTTCCGTAGGTCAGGCCGAGCTCGTGCTGGGAGGCGGCGACCTCGTGATGGTGCTTGTCCATCGGCAGGCCCATCTCGAGCATGGTCGAGACCATCTCGCCCCTGATGTCCATCGCGCTGTCGACCGGGGCGACCGGGAAATAGCCGCCCTTGGCGCGCGGCCGGTGGGCGAGGTTGCCGCCCTCATAGTCGCGGCCGCTGTTGGTCGGGAGCTCGACGTCGTCGATCCGGAAATAGGAGGAATTGTAGCAATCCTCGAAGCGGACGTCGTCGAACATGAAGAATTCGGCCTCGGGCCCGACGAAGACGGTGTCGCCGACCCCGGTGCCCTTGAGGTAGGTCTCGGCGCGCTTGGCGGTCGAGCGCGGGTCGCGGGCGTAGAGCTCGCCGGTGCCGGGATCGACGATGTCGCAGAAGAGGACGAGCATCGGGGTCGCGCTGAAAGGATCGACATAGACGGCGTCGAGGTCGGGCTTCAGGATCATGTCCGACTCGTTGATCGCCTTCCAGCCGTTGATCGAGCTTCCGTCGAACATGAAGCCGTCGTTGAGCTGGTCCTCGTCGACCGCGCCGGCGACCATCGAGAGATGCTGCCACTTGCCGCGCGGGTCGGTGAACCTCAGGTCGACCCACTCGATCTCCTCGTCGCCGATCCGCTTCAATATCTTGCCCGCGTCGCTCGCCATGATGCCTGCCTCCGTCAAACCGGGATATGCCCCTCCGCCGTTCGGCCTGAGCCTGTCGAAGGCCTCTCTTT
>DASQJV010000396.1:0-3600 GCA_035630855.1 Allosphingosinicella sp.
TCATGAACAGGCCGACCAGGATGAGGATCGCGATCGGAACCACCCAGGGCTTCAGGCCCGCTTCGACGACGACCAGGCCCTCCACCGCGGAGAGCACCGAGACGGCCGGGGTGATCATCGAATCGCCGTAGAAGAGCGCGCAGGCGAAGACTCCGAGGAGGATTATGGCGGTGCCCCAGCGGGCCGCCTCGGTCTTGCGCGAGATAAGCGCGAGCAGGGCGAGGCTTCCGCCCTCCCCCTTGTTGTCGGCGCGCATCAGGATGGTGACGTATTTGAGAGTCACCACGATCATCATCGACCAGAAGATCAGGCTGAGCACGCCGAGGACGTGGAGCCGGTCGACCGGCAGCTTGTGATGGCCAGCGAAGGTCTCGCGAAAGGCGTAGAGCGGCGAGGTGCCGATGTCGCCGAAGACGATTCCGATCGCTCCGACGGTGAGCTTGAGCAGGCCGCCATGATGATGGTGGCCCGAAGGCGGATCGCGAACGTCCGGAAGTGGGGCCGGGGCGGCCGCGGCTTCGCTCATCCTTCGTCCCTCGGCATCGCCCGGTGTAAATGGCCGGGCGGCTGAATCCGTTCCGGCCCCGGAGCGGTGGGGCTAGCTAGGATTTCGGCGGGGCGGGGGCAAGTATTCTCGTCATCCCGGACTTGATCAGGGATCCATGAACTCAGGCGCTGGCGATGATCCTCAGGCGTCCGTGTTCATGGGTTCCGGCTTCGCCGGAATGACGCGCCGGGATGACGGCTATTCGGCCGTCGCGGCGGCGGCGTCCTTCTCGGCCGCCTGCTTGGCCCGGAAGACGTCGCTGCGGTGGGCCCTGGCGGCCATCGCTTCCCAGGCGTCGGCGGCGCGCAGGCAGCGGTCGCGGACGTTGTCGAGGGTCGCCTTGTCGGCGTCTGCGCGCGCTTCGGCGGCTCGGGCGGAATAGAAATCGTGCTGGGCGGACATAGGGTCTTTCGTCTCCCTGGGGACAGGTACCGGTACCTGTCCCCGAAGGTCGGAGGTCAGGCCGACTGGATGTTGACGGCGCTGGTCTTGCCGCGGCGGTCGGTCTCGAGCTCGTAGGAGACGCGCTGGTCGCGGTCGAGCGTGTCCATTCCGGCGGCCTGGACGGCGCTGATATGGACGAAGGCGTCGTTGCCGCCGCCGTCGGGCTGGATGAAGCCGTAGCCCTTGTCGGCGTTGAAGAACTTGACGGTTCCGATGGTCATTTCACTTTTTCCTTTGCGAATGGCGAAAGCGTCGATCGCTGCGCCGGTGCTGCGAGAGGCGAGAGAAGGAAAAAGGAGCCGCAAAGCGCCAAAGACCGTTCGATTGCGACTGGTAGCGGCACTCTATGTAGGCCGAAGGGGCGAAAATTGCAAATTGAGGGGCCTCAATCCCCCTCTCCCGTACTTCACGGGAGAGGAGGGGCCCGCCGCGAAGCGGTGGGAGGTGAGGGTCTGTACACCGGCCTTCCGAAAGACCCTCACCTCCCAAGCCTTCGGCTTGGGCCCCTCCTCTCCCGCGAAAAGCGGGAGAGGGGTTTCAGCACGGCTTGCGCTCCAGCGCTGGACGCGTGACACCCGCATCATGGCCACCGTCCCCGCCCCAAGCACCGCCCGCCGCGACCGGCTCGTCATCGCCGCTTCCTCGCTCGGCACCGTGTTCGAATGGTATGATTTCTACCTCTACGGGCTGCTCGCGACGATCATCTCGGCCCAGTTCTTCTCCGGGGTCAACGAGACGACGGGCTTCATCTTCGCCCTCGCCGCCTTCGCCGCCGGCTTCGCGGTGAGGCCGTTCGGGGCGCTGGTGTTCGGACGGATCGGCGACCTCGTCGGGCGCAAATACACCTTCCTCGTCACCATGGCGATCATGGGCCTTTCGACCTTCCTGGTCGGGCTCCTGCCGAGCTACGCCAGCGCCGGGGTCGCCGCTCCGGTCGCGCTGGTGACATTGCGGCTGCTTCAGGGCCTGGCGCTCGGCGGCGAATATGGCGGCGCCGCCACCTATGTCGCCGAGCACGCCCCGCCGGGTCGCCGGGGCTTCTACACGAGCTGGATACAGACCACGGCGACCCTCGGCCTGTTCGCCGCCCTGCTGGTCGTGATCGGCACCCGGACGGCGCTCGGCGAGGAGGCGTTCGCGAGCTGGGGCTGGCGGATCCCCTTCCTGCTCTCCATCCTGCTGCTGGCCGTCTCGCTGTGGATCCGGATGCAACTCGAGGAGAGCCCGGTCTTCCGCAAGATGAAGGCGGAAGGGACGACGTCCAAGGCGCCGCTCCGCGAGAGCTTCGCGCGCTGGGGCAATGCGAGGATCGTCCTCATCGCTTTGTTCGGAGCCGTCGCCGGCCAGGCGGTGGTCTGGTATACCGGGCAATTCTACGCCCTCTTCTTCCTCGAGAAGACGCTCAAGGTCGACGGCGCCACCGCCAACATATTGATCGCGACCGCTCTGGCGCTGGCGACGCCCTTCTTCGTCTTCTTCGGCTGGCTCTCCGACCGGATCGGGAGGAAACCGATCATCCTCGCCGGCTGCGCTCTGGCGGCGCTGACCTATTTCCCGCTGTTCGAGGGGCTGACGCGGGCGGCCAATCCGGCGCTTTACGAAGCCCAGCGGCAGGCTCCGGTAGAGGTGATGGCCGATTCCCGAATCTGCTCGGTCCAGTTCGATCCGATCGGCCGGACGAGCTTCAACCGCAACGGCTGCGACATCGCCAAGAGCCTGCTCGCCAAAGCGGGCATCGGCTACCGGTCGGCCGATATCGAGTCCGGAACCGGAGCGCGGCTCAAGGTCGGCAGAGCGTTCGTCGACATTCCCGAGGCTCCATCGACCGGCGGGCCGGAAGCCCATGCGCTCTGGGCCGCGGCCGCCGAAGCCGACGTCAAGGCGGCCCTCGCGCGCGCCGGCTATCCCGCCAAAGCCGATCCCGCCCGGGTGAACAAGCCCCTCGTCGTCGCCATCCTGTTCCTGCTCGTCCTCTACGTGACCATGGTCTACGGTCCGATCGCGGCGCTCCTCGTCGAATTGTTCCCGAGCCGGATCCGCTACAGTTCGATGTCGCTGCCCTATCATATCGGCAACGGCTGGTTCGGCGGCTTCCTTCCGACCACCGCCTTCGCGATGGTCGCCGCCACCGGCGACATTTATTACGGCCTCTGGTACCCGATCGTGGTCGCCGCGCTCACCGTCGTGATCGGCCTGATCTTCCTCCCCGAGACGTTCCGGCGCAAATTGGAGGACTGAAGCCCTCCCCCTCGAGGGATTGCGGCCGCTCTTTGGTTCGTCCGGGGGACGAACCTGCGGCCGCAATGGTTGGGAGGGGGTGTCGGGCGTTCGGGAATAGCTTCTGAGGCCGAACCCCCTCACCCCAACCATTGCGGCGACTCTTTGGTCCGTCCGGGGGACGGACCTGTCGCCGCAATCCCCCCTGGGGAGAGGGAGTCCATGTTCACGCCCTCGCCAGGCGGAACAGGCCGGCGCCGTGCGCTGGGAGGCGCGCGGAGAAGTGGGTGCGATGGTGGCCGAGGGGGGTGCCCTCCCAGAGATCGGTTACGTTGGCCGCGGAACCGGCGCCGGCCGCTGCCAGATCCACGCTTACTTCATCCGCCGCTTCG
>DASQJV010000397.1:0-4941 GCA_035630855.1 Allosphingosinicella sp.
GAGCGTGAGCCTCGGGGTGTCGTCGATCAGGTCGGAATAGCCGTTGCCGCGCTGGTCGTAATAGATGATCGTGAAGCGCTTCTCGAAGGGCCTGAAGTCGGGCTCGATCGAGG
The DNA here is from genome assembly GCA_035630855.1 of Allosphingosinicella sp. Lineage (GTDB taxonomy): Bacteria > Pseudomonadota > Alphaproteobacteria > Sphingomonadales > Sphingomonadaceae > Allosphingosinicella. The sequence continues at coordinate 114 of DASQJV010000397.1, forward strand.
CCAGGCTGTTGCCCGGGCCGCCGTGGACGGCGACGAGGGTTTCGGGACCCCGGCCGACGACCCTGTAGAACAAACGCACGCCGTCGGACGTTTTGAGATAGCCCTGGCCGGGCGCCGGCGGCGGCGCCGCCGCGACCAGGAGGAGCGAAAGCAAGACGATGAAGAGCCTGGCCATAAACCCTCTCCCATCCGGACCCGCAGGGTCCCATCGCCGGCCGCGATCGTCAAGCCGCGCGGAGCTGCGGCGATGATCGCCCTGCTCCTGCTCCAGGCCGCCGCCCAGGCTCCCGACATCGAGCTCGACGTCAGCCTGCGGGCGAAATCGGTTCGGATCGAGCGGAAGGGCGAGGCTCGGCTGGACGTCCGCGGCGAAGGTCCCGGCAATCGGGTCGACGTCCGGGTCGAGCCCAAGGCCGAAGGCCGAACGCAGCTCAGGAACGTCAGGGTCGACGTCCACGCCGAAGCCTCGATCGAGGAAGGCGCCAAAATAGACGCCGAGGCGGAAACCGGCACGCCGCAGTAACGTTTCGCTCCCGCCAAACAGGGAGTTGATTACATGCGTCTTTATCCGTTGCTCGCCGCCTCCGCCGCGCTCGCAATCCTCGCCTCGCCCGCCGCCGCCCAGGACCGCCAGGAGCGTCGCGGGACGCCACAGCGGGCGGGCGCCCAGTCGACGGCGCTGGCGCAGGCGGTGTCGCAGGGCCAGGACCAGCCCGACGTCCTCCTCGACATCCCCAATCTCTCAGTCGACGAGATCAACCTCGAGGTGAACAACCTCCAGGTCCACATCGCCCTCGACGCCCGGCTCGCCAACCTCCTCAAGCTGACGGCCGGGGCCGACGCCAGCATCGACCAGGTCAAGATCGGCATCAAAGGCGTCCAGGCGACGGCGACCCTGGTCGTCCGGCTCGACAACGTCCGGGCGATCATCGAGCGCACCCTGCAGACGCTCGACAACAACCCGCAGCTGGTCACTCAATTGCTCTCGACGGTGGACAATACGGTCAACACGGTCGGCGGGGTCGCCAACAACACGGTCGGGACGGTCGGGGGGATCGCCGGGACGGCGCTGCGCAACGGCCAGCTGCTCGACCTGGCGGCATCGGGCCTGACGGCGGTGTCGCAGACGGTGAATTCGACCGGACAGACCGTCCGGACGGTTCGGGACCGCGCCGGGCAGCTGATCGAGGTGGTCACCGACAGCGCCGGCCGCATCGTCAGCTCGCGGCGGGTCAGCCGGTAGGGCGCTGCTTCCCGGCGGGCGGATGACGCGGGCCGGCGGAGATGATATCGCCGGCGCGATGACGCAGTCGGAAAAATTCGAGCTCTTCGCTTCGCTCCACCGGCCGGGCGATCCGGTAATCCTGTTCAACGCCTGGGATCCGGGCAGCGCGAAGACGATCGCCGAGGCGGGCGCCAAGGCGATCGCCACCGGCAGCGCCTCGGTGGCGGCCGCGCACGGTTTCCAGGATTCCGAAGGGCTGCCGCTGGACATCGCTTTGGCCAACGCCGCGCTGATCGCGAGGACGGTCGAGCTTCCGGTGACGATCGACTTCGAAGGCGCGTACGGATCGGAGCCCGACGCCGTCGCGGCGAACATGGAACGGCTCGCGCGGACGGGCGCGATCGGCTGCAATTTCGAGGACCAAATGGTCGGCGGCGAGGGTCTCTACCCCGTCGAAACCCAGGCCGAAAGGATCCGGGCGGCGCGCTCGGCGGTGGGACCCAATTTCTTTATCAACGCCCGAACCGACATCTTCCTCAAGACCAAGGCCGCGACCCACGAGATGGCCGCGATCGACGAAGCACTGGAGCGGTCGCGGGCCTATGCCGAAGCCGGCGCGAGCGGCTTCTTCGTGCCCGGCCTCGTCGATCTCTTCCAGCTGGCGACGATCTGCGCGGCCTCGCCGCTTCCGGTCAATTTCATGGCCTTCCCCGGCGCCCCCGCCGCGGAGGCGGTCGCCAAGGCGGGGGTCGCCCGGATCAGCCACGGTCCCTACCCCTATCTGCTCGCCATGAAGGCGCTCAAGCAGGCTGCGGAGACGATCTATGGCTAAGGTGACGGGATTGGGCGGGCTCTTCTACAAGGTCGAGGATTCGGAGGCGACCGCGCGCTGGTATCAGGAAATGCTGGGCGTCGGCGGCGAATGGGGCGCGACCTTCCCGTTCGCGGGCGATCCGGACGGCTATACTGTGCTGTCGCCGTTCAAGGCGACGACCGACTATTTCGCGCCGAGCGAGTCGCGCTTCATGATCAACCTCAGGGTCGACGACCTCGACGGGATGATCGCGGAGCTGGAGGCGAAGGGGATCGAGATCCTCGGCCGGCAGGACGAGGAATATGGCAAGTTCGCCTGGATCCTCGACTGCGACGGAATCAAGGTCGAGCTCTGGCAGCAGGTAGGGCCGGCGCCGGAATAGTTATCCTCCCCATGCGGAGCATGGGGAGGGGGACCACCCGAAGGGTGGTGGAGGGGTAGCCCGCACAGGCCTGCGCCAGCTACCCCTCCACCATGCTACGCATGGTCCCCCTCCCCATCTTACGATGGGGAGGACGTTCGTCTCCGCCTCAGCATCCCGCCCCGCGCTCCACCGGACTTGAGCACGTTCCGCCGGAACAGCCGCGCCCCGAGCGCCACCGTCAGCCACACCCAGAGCGCCTGCCAGGCGAGCGCCAGCGCGTGGGGCCAGAGCTCGGCGGTCTGGGCGGCACGGGCGACCATGGTGAGCGGCGAGCTGAACGGGAAGATCGCGGCGGCGAGGCCGAGCGGGCTGTTGAACGCGCCGACCGCGAACGAGGCCAAGAGGAAGATCAGCATCTGCCCGACCGTCACCGGCATCGACAGGGTCTGGACCTCGCGGACCGAATTGGCCTGGCTTCCGATTCCGAGGAAGAGCGCTCCCAGCAGGAGGTAGTTGGCGCTGTAATAGAGGAGGACGAGGAGGACGAAGAGCGGCCAGCCGACCGCCGGCTCGGGCAGGCTTCCGGCCTGGCTGGGAAGCAAGGCGAGGCCGGCGAGGGCGCCGCTCACCCACACGCCGATGCCGACCAGCGACACCGCCAGCATCGCGCCCAGCTTGCCGACGAAGATGGCGTCGATCGGAAGCGCCGCGGCGAGGACCTCGATGATCTTGTTCGATTTCTCCTCGAGCAAATTGGAGAGCAGCATCCCGGCGAGGAGGACAGTGAGCATGAACAGGAGGAGCTGGCCGGCGCGGGCGGTGATCGCCCTCGTGGCGGCGAGCGCCCCTTCCGAGCGGTCGGTCTCGACGACCTCGATCGCCACCGGGGCGGCGGAGCGGCCGGCGGCGGCGAGGGCGCGCTGCTGCGCCGCCTGATCGAGGATCAGCGACATCTGCTTGCGGATCGAGCCGTCGCCGCTGATCGCTCCGGTCAGGACCGGCCGCTCGAGGCCGCCGGTCATCACGGCGAGGATTCGCTTGCTCGGGTTGCCAAGCAGCGCCTGGACCTGCCGGGCGGGGTCGCCATCCGGCTGCTCGCGCACCAGAGTCGGCAGGGCGCGCTCGCCGAAGCCCGGATTGAGCCGCTCCCGGGCCGCCGCGAGCGGCTCGAAATCGGCCTGGGTCGCCACCACGGCGACGGTCGCGTGGACGTCCTGACGCGCCATACGGCCGCTCATGCTTCCGAACAGGAAGGACAGGCCGATGATCAGCAACGGCCCCATCAGGAAGAAGAGGAAGGTCCGCGACCAGACGGTGGCGACGAAATCGCGGCGGGCGATGACGAAGGCGGAGTGGAAGAAGCCCATCATCGCACGTCCCCTTCGGCGGCGCTGTCGGCGAGCTCGCGCGCCGCCTGCTCGCCGGCGATGGCGACGAAGGCGTCGTGGAGCCCGGGCCGCTCGATCGAAAGGTCCTCGATCCCGGCGCCGGCGTCGATCAGGGCCTTGAGCAGGGGCTCGATCCCCGCCTGGGGAAGCTCGAACGACCAGAGGCCGTCGTCATGATGCGCTCCCTTCGGAAGAGCGGAGCGCCAGGCCCCGTCGGCGACCCGGGTCCTCAGCCGCACCTGCGGGCGAAGCCGGTCGCGCGCTTCCGAGACTCTGCCCTCGAAGCGGACCTTGCCTCCGGCGATGATCGCGATCCGCTCGCACAGGCGCTCGGCATGGGCGATGACGTGGGTCGAGAAGATGATCGTCGCCCCGCCCGCCGCCTCGTCGCGGATGAGATGCTCGAGCCGGCCCTGGTTGATCGCGTCGAGGCCGGAAAAAGGCTCGTCGAGGACGATCAGCCTCGGGCGGTGGACGATGGTGCCGAACAATTGCACCGTCTGGGCCATGCCCTTGGAGAGGCTGCGGATCGGCTTGTCGACATAGTCGGCGAGGCCGTTCGACCTCAGCATCTCCTCGGCTCGGGCCCTGCCGGTGGCCAGCGGAAGGCCGCGGAGCGCGCCCATGAACGCCACCGCCTCGCGCGCCGTCATCGCCGGGTAGAGGCCTCGTTCCTCGGGCAGGTAGCCGACCTGGCTCGCCACCTCGAGCGGTCGCGACCGGCCGAGCAGCGAGCGCTCGCCGCGGTCAGGGTCGATGATCCCGAGCAGCATCCTGAGCGTCGTCGTCTTGCCGGCGCCGTTCGGACCGAGGATGCCGTAGATGCTTCCTTCCGGGACGGCGAGATCGATTCCGTCGACGGCGGTCTTGCCGTCGAAGGCCTTGAAGAGCCGTTTCGCCTCAATAGCTAAGCCACTCGCCACGCGTGCCCCCTTTGCGCGCCTGTGGTAGCGAGCGAGGATGAGCGAAGGCAAGCCGAAGCTGGCCGATCTTCGGATCGGGCTCGAGGAGAAAGCGCGGGAGCTCGGCTTCTGCGC
>DASQJV010000398.1:0-2468 GCA_035630855.1 Allosphingosinicella sp.
CCTGGAGCCGCGAGGTGTAGAAGTAGTCGATCTGGCTGGCCTTGGCGTTCAGCAGGTTGAAGCCCTCGAGCTGGACGCGGAAGCCGTTCTCGAAGGCGTAGCCGACGCGGGCGCTGACCAGCGTCGTGGCGCGGGAGCGCACGCTCCGCTACAATGCGCCGGTCGAGCGCCAGGGCGATTTGAAGCCGAGGGGGCCGGTCCGCAAGACGATCGGCCGGATCGCCGGCCGCCTCGACCAGATCAACTGGAAGACCCGCTCGCGCCACAATGCCGAGCATACCTACAACCTCACGCGGCGCCTGTTCGAGCTCTTCCTCGACGAAGACCGGCAGTACACCATGGCTTATTATCGCGACCTGTCGAACAGCCTCGAGAAGGCCCAGCTCGACAAGAAGGCGCACATCGCCTCGAAGATGTACCTGAAGCCGGGGATGAAGGTGCTCGACATCGGCTGCGGCTGGGGCGGCTTCGCGCTCTACCTCCACCGGATGTACGGGGTCGAGGTGCTCGGAGTCGCCCTCGCGCCCGACCAGATCGAATTCTCCAACGAGCGCGCGAAAGAGGCCGGGGTCTCGGACAAGGTCAAGTTCGAGCTGATGGACTATCGCGACATCCAGGGCCAGTTCGACCGGATCAGCAACGTCGGCCTGATCGAGCATCTCGGGACTCCGCATTATCCGGGATTCTTCCAGCACATGCGCCGGCTGCTGAAGGACGACGGAGTGATGGTCTCCCATTGCTGCGGCCGGATGGGCGAGCCCGGCGTCACCGACAAATGGACCAGGAAGTACATCTTCCCGGGCGGCTATATACCGGCGCTGTCGGAGCTGGTCACCCAGGCCGAGAAGCACCGGCTGATCGTCACCGACGTCGAGGCGATGCGCTTCCATTACGCGCCGACCCTGGCCGAATGGTACAACCGCACCGTCATGAACAAGGACGAGATCATCTCGCTCTACGACGAGCGCTTCTACCGCATGTGGCTCTTCTACCTCGCCGGCGCCGAGGCCGCCTTCCGCTACGGCGGCATGGTCAACTGGCAGATCCAATATGTGAAGCGCCGCGACGCCATCCCGATGACCCGCGACTATATGTACGAGGAATCGGCGCGCCTACGCGGGATGGAGGAAGCGCCCGAGTGGCATCTGGCGGCGGAGTGACCGCAATTCCTCCCCGAGATTTCCTCGGGGAGGGGGACCAGGCGAAGCCTGGTGGAGGGGTTCTTCAGACTCGGTAAGTCCCCTCCACCGCCTCCCCTGCGAATGCAGGGGAGGATTTAAGAGCTCAGTCGCCCTGCCGCTCTTCGCGGCGCTCCTGCCAGGCCGCGCGCGCCGCCTGGCGCTCCTCGAGGGTGATCGTGCCGTCGCGGTTGGAATCGACCCGGTCGAAGCGCTGGAGCGCGGCCCGCTGCGCCTCGTCGAGGGCGACCCGGCCGTCGCGGTCCATGTCCATCGCCGCGAAGGCCCTGCCTCCGAAGCCGGCCCCCATGGCGCCGCCGCCGCCGCGATGGGCGAAGCGCTTGCCGCGCCGCTCGCCGCGCATCGCCCGGCGCTCGCCGCCCTCGCCGCCGCGAGCGGCGCGGGGAGCGTCGAACTCGGCGCGGCTGATCATTCCGTCATGGTTGGAATCGAGCTGCTCGAAGCGCTGCTCGCGCCGCTCGTCGAGTCGGGCCTCGGCGCGGGCGCGGACCTCGTCCTGGGTGACGAAGCCGTCGCTGTTGGAATCGGCCTTGGCGAAGCGGGCCTGGACCTGGGCCTGGACCGCGGCGCGGGTCTGCGGCGCGGCGATGCGGCCCTCGCCGTCCGGCTGGGCCGAGGCGGGAACCGCGGCGAGCGCCGCCAAAGCCACGCTTGCGAAAAAGATTGTCTTCATTTTCCAACTCCTTGGAACGGCGGGAGCGAACTCCCCTCCCGCGGGGTTCCTAGAGCGCCGGGGCTGTACCGGGCTTGAACGCGACGCTCTCGGCGCGCTCCCGCCTTAGCATGAGAAGGAGCAGTGCGGCGAGGACCAAAGCGGGCGCGGGCAGGCGGAGCAGGCCGAACGTCTGAACGAGGAGCGGCAGAAGGAAGGCGAGGAGCAGAAGGAAGGCGGGGCCGCTCCCCGGCTCGCGCCGAAGCCGGGCCAGAAGGAGCAGTGCGGCGAGGCCCGGCACCGTCATGTCGTAGTTGAAGGCGTAGGGGAGGACGAGGAAGGTCGCGACCCCGCCGGCGAGGCCGGCGGAGCGGCTGTCGTCGGGCATGTGGCGAAGCAGCGCCGCGACGGCGCCGGCGCCGGCGACGAGCTGGACGGTCCAGGCGGCGGCGCCGGGGAAGCCGAAGGCGGAGACGGTCGGGACGATGGTCGGCATCATGGTCAGGAAATAGGTGCCGACATCGTCGACCATCGCGGACTGGATTCCGACCGTGACGCCCAGCCAGGTGCGCCACAGGTCCGGTCCGAAGGCCAGGGCGGAGAGCGCGACCAGGGCG
>DASQJV010000399.1:0-4644 GCA_035630855.1 Allosphingosinicella sp.
CGACTCCGAGATCGCGGACTGGGTCCGGAGGATCTACGACGCCCAGCTCGACGACATTCGCGACGAAGGCAGCGAGGAGCACCCCCGCCGGGTCAATTACACCGGAACCAAGTCGCTTCTCGCCGGGGCGGAGGGCGCGAGCCGGATGAAGCTCGCTCTCCCCGGCAAGGGCAAGGAGTTCGAGGTGGTCGGGGTGCCTCTGGTCAAGCCCGGCTTCTACGTCGTCGAGCTCGCCAGCCCCGACCTCGGCCGGATCCTGCTCGGCCGCCCGGCGACCCGCTACGTCAACGCCGCCGCTCTGGTCACCGACATGACGGTCCATTTCAAATGGGGCCGGGCCGCCTCGCTCGTCTGGGTGACCTCGCTCGACAAGGGCAAGCCGGTGCCGGGCGCCGCCGTCCGGGTCACCGACAGCTGCTCGGGCAAGCAGCTGGCCGCCGGGACGACCGACAAGCACGGGCGCCTGCTCGTCGCGGGCGGCCTGCCCGAGCCTTCGACCCGGGGCAATTGCCGCAACCTCGGCCAGGAATCGCCGCCGCTGATGGTCTCCGCCCGCAAAGGCGGCGACTTCTCCTTCACCCTGACCAACTGGGGCGAGGGCATCAGGCCCTACGATTTCGACCTGCCCTACGGCTGGTCGGAGCCCGAGCCGATCTTCCACTCTATCCTCGACCGGACGCTGCTTCGCGCCGGCGAGACGATCCACATGAAGCATGTCTACCGGGCTCCGACGCCGGCCGGCTTCCGCTCCGGCGGAACGCTGTCGGGGACCCTGGTGCTCCAGCATCGCGGGTCGCCGACCAGCTTCGAGCTGCCGCTGGCGCTCGACGACGGCGGCATCGGCGAGAACGAATGGACCCCGCCCAAGGGAGCGCCGGCCGGCGACTACGACATCAGCGTGAAGCTGCGCGATCCGAAGCCCGGGTCGGAAGAGGAGGATGGGGCCGACGGGGCCAGGACCCTCTACACCAACCAGTCCTTCCGGGTGGACGAATACCGGCTTCCGACGATGCGCGCCTCGATAAGCGGCCCGCGGACGCCCGCGGTCAGGCCCGGGCAGCTCCCGCTCGACCTCTATGTCGGCTATCTGTCGGGCGGCGGGTCGGCCGGAGCGGCGGTCAAGCTGCGCACCGCCTGGGAGCTGCTCGGCGACGGCCCCGACGGCTGGGAGGACTGGTCGTTCGGAGGCGCCGCGGTCCGCGAAGGCACGGTCGCCCTCGACGAGGACGGCAACGACAGCGGATCGGCCAGGATGCCGGATTCGGCGATCCTGCCCCTGACCCTCGACTCGAACGGCGCGCTCAGGACTCCGCTCGACATCCCCGAGCTTCACGACGATGCCCGGCTGATCGTCGAGATGGACTATGCCGACGCCAACGGCGAGACCCTCACAGCCTCGACCCGGATCCCCGTCTACGCCTCCGCGATCCGGCTCGGGCTCAAGCCCGACGGCTGGGTCCAGCGGTCCGGCGACATGCGGCTCAAGATCGTCGCTTTGAGCCTCGACGGCAGGGCCGTTCGCGGCCAGCCGGTCGAGGTCGCGCTCTACACCCGCGAGATCATCTCGGCCCGGCGGCGGCTGATCGGCGGCTTCTACGCCTTCGACAATGTCGTGAAGACCGAGCGCATCGCGGCCGCCTGCTCCGCGACGACCGACGCTCAGGGCCTCGCCGAATGCCGCCTCGATCCCGGAGTCTCGGGCGAGGTGATCGCCGTCGCCACGACCCGCGACCGGGACGGCAATGAAGCGCGCGCCGTCACATCCCTCTATCTCGCCGGCGACGGCGAATGGTGGTTCGGCGGCGACAATGGCGACCGCATGGACATCATCGCCGACGCCAAGGCCTACAAGAGCGGCGACACCGCCCGGGTCCAGGTGCGGATGCCCTTCCGCAAGGCGACGGTGCTGGTGACGGTCGAGCGCGAGGGCGTCCTCTCCTCCTTCGTCACCGAGCTCTCCGGCAAGGATCCGGTCGTCAAGGTGAAGCTTCCCGGGGCCTATGCGCCCGACGTCTTCATCTCGGTGATGGCGGTGCGCGGACGGGTCGCCAACTGGCGGGTGTGGCTCGCCGAGTTCGCCCAGCGCTGGAAGATCCCCGTCGTCGGAAGGATCGCCAATCCCACCGCTTTGGTCGATCTCGCCAAGCCGGCCTACCGGATCGGGATCACCAAGGTGAAGGTCGGCTGGGAGGGCCACCGGCTCGACGTCGCGGTGAAGACGGACCGGGAGAAGTACCGGGTCCGCGAGCATGTCCGGGCCTCGGTCCAGGTGCTCGGCCCCGGCGGCAAGGCGCCGCAATCGGCCGAGATCGCCTTCGCGGCCGTCGACCAGGCCCTGCTCCAGCTCTCCCCCAACGAGAGCTGGAACCTGCTCGACGCGATGATGGGCGAGCGGCCGCTGTCGGTGATCACCTCGACCGCGGCGATGCAGGTGGTCGGCAAGCGTCATTACGGGCGCAAGGCCCTGCCGGCGGGCGGCGGCGGCGGCGCCGACCTCACCGACCTCGTCCGAACCGACTTCAAGCCCGTCCTGCTCTGGCGCGGCCGGGTCAAGCTCGACGCCCTGGGCCGCGCCGAGGTCGACGTTCCGCTCGCCGATTCCCTCTCCGCCTACAAGCTCGTCGCCATCGCCACCGCGGGCGGCGACCTGTTCGGGACCGGAAGCGCCACCATCCGCACCGTCCAGGACCTCACCATCTATCCCGGCCTTCCGCCGCTGGTCCGCTCAGGCGACGAATATGGCGCGACCTTCACCCTGAGGAACGGCACCGACAAGCCGATGAATGTGACCGCCGGCGCCGAGCTCGAGCCGGGGCCGGCGCCCGGAGGCCCGCAGACGGTGACGATACCGGCCGGCGGCGCGGTGCCGGTGACCTGGCGGCTGACCGCCCCGGACCATGTCGATGCCCTGCGCTGGAAGGTCTCGGCGCGGACGGCGGACGGCCGTTCGACCGACACGGTCCAGATCGACCAGCAGGTCGTCCCCGCGGTGCCGGTCGAAACCTGGGCGGCGACCTTCCTTCGCATCGGCCCGGCGCCCTTCCCGGTCGCGCCTCCGCCCGGCGCCCTGCCCGGCCTCGGCAGCATCGACGTGGCGCTGAGCGACTCGCCCTCGCCCTCGCTTGCCGGCGTGCGCACCTACATGCTTCACTATCCCTACGGCTGCTTCGAGCAGAGGCTGTCGAAGGCGGTGGCGCTGGACGACCGCGCGGCATGGGCGGCGATGATGGACGATCTGCCCGCCTACACCGACCGCAACGGCCTGCTCCGCTACTGGCCGGGCGACTATATGCGCGGATCGGTCGCGCTCACCGCTTACGCCCTCTCGATCACGCCCGAGGCGGGCTTCGAATGGCCGAAGGAGCGCCGGGAGAGGCTGCTCGACGCCTTGAAGTCGGTCGTCGACGGCAGGCTGGAGGACGAGAATGAAGGTCCGGCCGACATGCGGCTGCTCCGCCTCGCCGCGCTCGCCGCCCTCGCCCGCAACGGCGCCGCGACTCCGGCGATGATCGAGCAATCCGCGATCCCGGTCGCCGACATGCCGACGGCGCTCCTCGCCGACTGGCTGGTGACCCTCGACAAGGTCCCGGGGGTCGCCGCCAAGCGGCGCGCCGCCGCCGAGGCCGCGCTTCGCGGCCGGATCGTCTACGAGGGCACGAGGCTCGACCTGGTCGACCGCAACACCGCTCCCTGGTGGATGATGATCGGCGGCGACGAGATGGCTCTGAAGGCGCTTCTCGCCGCGACCGGCCGCCCCGGCTGGGCCGCGGACGCGCCTCGGATGATGATCGGGGTCAGCCTTCGCCAGCAGCGCGGCCATTGGGACACAACCCCCGCCAACGCCTGGGGAACCATCGCCGTCAGGCGCTTCGAGGCGGCCTATCCGAGCGCCGCGGCCGGGATCACCACAGGGCGGCTGCTCGGCCGGACCCTGACCGGGACCTGGGTCCGGCCGCCGTCCGGCGGCAGGGCTCCGCCGCCGGCGCAGATGAGCTTCCCGCTTCCGTCGCGCCCGGCCTCGCTGATGCTCTCGCACAGCGCCCAGCCGGCGCCCTGGGCGACGATCTCGGTGCGCGCCGCGGTTCCGCTCACCGCCCCCGCCTTCGCCGGCTACCGGGTCAGCCGCCAGGTCGTCTTCCTCGAGCGCAAGCGGCCGGACCGGCTCAGCTCGGGCGACGTGCTCAAGGTCCGGATCTCGGTCGAGGCTCCGGTCGACCGCACCTGGGTGGTGATCGAGGATCCGGTTCCCGCAGGCGCCTCGATCGTCAGCGGCGGCGGCGGCCAGTCCGCCTTGCTCGCCGCCCAGGCGAACGGCGGCGACGGCTGGCCGAGCTACATCGAGCGCGGCAACGATGCCTGGCGCGGCTATTTCGACTGGCTGCCGAGGGGCCGGACCACGGTCGAATATGTCCTCCGCATCAACGGCTCCGGCCGCTTCCAGCTTCCGCCGACCCGGGTCGAGGCGATGTACTCGCCGGAGATCCACGCCGCCCTCCCCAACCGCCCCCTGGTGGTGGAGCCGTGAGGGGTTGCAGGCTTCATCTCCCTCTCCCGTTCTTACGGGAGAGGAGGGGCCCAAGCCGAAGGCTTGGGAGGTGAGGGTCTTGCGGAGTCTGCGGTTCAGACCCTCACCTCCCACCCGCT